>CAYYTZ010000081.1:0-5529 GCA_964474735.1 uncultured Gammaproteobacteria bacterium
CTACCCCCAGTAAACCTAAGCCAACCACTAACAAACCGGTAACGGCACCTCCTTGGACACCAACATTCATAGCGGCGGCCATTCCGTTGCGGGCAGCTTCGGCCGTGCGTACGTTGGCGCGGACTGCTACATTCATTCCAATGTATCCGGCTAAAGCGCTAAAGGCTGCACCTACTAAAAAGCCCAACGCCATAGCAATACCTAAACTCAACCACAGTGCTACAAATAACGCCACCGCAATAATAGCAATGGTTCGATATTGCCGATTAAGATAAGCGGAAGCGCCTTCCTGAATGGCTTTGGCTATTTCCCGCATGGTTTCGTTACCAGCCGGTTTTCTATTAATTTTACCAATTAAGATCATGCCATAAGCGATTGCAAAAACGCTGGCGATGAGAGAAATTATCAATGCTGAGTGCATATACGTTCTACGATGTTTGATTAATTATTCAGTTTTTGATTTGGTTGAAGTGTCGTTTGTCTCAGTTTCAGTTTTTTCCGTTGCGGTTTTTTCTACTGTTTCCGCCTCCGGTTCTACTGCGGATTCAACTGGTGTTTCGGCTGATGCTTCAGCTCCTTCAACTACTACGGTCTCGTCTGCTGGTTTCACAATCGGCTCTCCATTTTCATCAACCGCTGGAGTGCTGCCTTCCAGCTTAATTATATCAATCGACCAACCAGTTAAGCGTGAAGCTAAGCGAACGTTTTGACCGCTCCGACCAATCGCTAAGGAAAACTGATCTTCCGGAACTTCCGCCACAGCAATTTTTTTGCCGTCTTCTTCTTTTAAAGTAACCGAAGCAATTTTTGCCGGGCTTAAAGCATGCACAATAAATTTAACCGGATCGTCATCATGGTGAATAATATCTATTTTCTCTCCACCCAATTCATTGATTACTGTTTGTACACGAGTGCCCCGTTGTCCAACACAAGAACCAATTGGATCAATATTGGAATCGGTGGCCGCTACAGCAATTTTCGTACGTGAACCGGCTTCACGCGCAATACCTTTTACCACCACAGTACCACTGGCAATTTCTGGAACTTCAGCTGCAAATAAAGCGGAAACTAAATTTGGATTTGAGCGCGAGGCTAATATTTCTGGCCCACGATTAGTTTTTTCAATCGAAAGCAATAGCACTTTTAAGCGTTGGCCGGCTTTATAAGTTTCGTTACGCACCTGTTCAGAAGGTGGCATCACGGCAATGGCCTGTCCTAAATCTACAAAAACAATTTTGCCTTCCACGCGCTGGATCATGGCGTTAATAATTTCGCCGGAACGATCTTGGTATAATTTAAATAAGGTTTCCCGTTCCGCTTCGCGTAGTTTTTGAATAATGACTTGTTTGGCGGTTTGCGCAGCCATGCGACCAAACTCTGTCGGCACTTCAAGCTCATCGCGAATTTCATCGCCCAATTCAATATCAGCAATTTCCTTACGCGCCTCGGTCTTGGCAATGTCAGTTTTGGCATTAAACCGTTTTATTGGTTCACCGGTATCATCAACCATCGGCGCATCCGGCAAAGCTTCACTGGCGGGTGTGCTTAAAGTTTTGTCTTTCATGGCCGCCGTGGCAGCTTCCGCTTTTTCTTTGGCTTCTTTATCTTTTAGATAATCTTGGTAAAGTTCGTCCTCAACCACAGTGGTTACTTCAAAAATACGCATGCTACCGTCGTTGGGATTAAATTCCACCCGAATATCCTTACCTTTTTTACCGGTTTCTTTCCGGTACGCCACCGCTAAAGCGGTTTCGATTGTTTCGATGACGGCTTCAAACGGAATGCCTTTTTCTTCGCAAATCTGTTTAATCGCCGCACCGACTTCTTTTGGGTCTGGCATAAATTGTTTATTAACTTATCTTTAGTAATTAGACAAACAAAAAAAGTAGTATTGGTATACTACTTTAATCTAAAAAGAGTTTACTGCGGGACAGTGAATTTGTCAAATCGCGCTGGTCCTCGCTGGTCATTACCCCAGTTTAAAGCTATAGGTTTATAGCCTTAGACCACGTCAGTCGATAATAATATTAAAATGACCATTTACATAACTTATTATTCCAAGTTGCAGGCGGTAACTACTGAATTGTTTATTGAGTTGTAAAAACTTATGAGCCGTATTAATAATATTATGTTGTTTTTTCCAATTTACTGCTTCCGCGGGCAAACCATAGCGACCAGATGATCGACTTTTCACCTCAAAAAAATATATCGTTGTTCCACGCCGGGCAATAATATCAAGCTCGCCATATTTTGTGCGCCAGTTTTGTGCCACAATAATATAACCTAGGGTTTGCAAATATTCTGCCGCACGCGTCTCGCCCCACTGGCCAAAGTTGCGCTTATATTCTGACATAAAAAAAGCCCACGGCTTACCGTGGCGCTACAAAAACACTCTAGCAATTTATTTTACAAAAATCAAGCCCCAATGATACGGACCAGCTTCGAACTCGTCCACCTGGTGCATATTCATTTTTTCACAAATACTTTTTACTTCTTCTGGGTGCACTCGTCTGGCTTCCTCCGGACCAACCCGTGTTTGCACACCAGGCTTCCAATCCACCATAACTAATTTTCCGCCCGGCCGAATCATCCGATGACATTCCTTTATCATCGCTTCATGCTTGCTGGATTGAAACAGCGTGGTCACTAAATAGCCAATAGTTAAGGTGTTGTCGCGGATCGCCCTAGTAGCGCCGTACACCTCCAAATCACTCCAGACCGTTTGCACATTATTTGCTCCACGCATTTTGGCTTTGGTTTGCACGGCTGGCAAAATCGCTTTCACCACATCAATAGCGTATGAAGCGCCACTTTCACCCACAATTTGCGCCGCCGGAATGGCCATGCGCCCCTCCCGACCTGTTCCTAAATCAGCCACCATGTCACCGGGTTTAATACCAGACTGGTGTAATATTTTTGGAATATCAATAATAATTTTCGGAAGCTCCATACTACCCTTCAGTATAAAGCAAGGCTTTAATCGGAGCAAACGAACGCCGATGCCAAACGCTTACGCCATGTTGTTGTAAAGCGACTCGGTGCGCCGCCGTACCATAGCCCTTATGCGCCACAAAACCGTAGCGGGGATCCAGTCGATCCAGCTGCCGCATGAAACGATCCCGCGTCACTTTCGCCACAATCGAAGCGCAGCCAATGGTGTAACTTTTTTTATCACCCTCGATCACTTGTTCAGTTGGAATAAAATGTTCAACGCGAAATCCGTCAATTAGCGCCAAGTCTGGCTGCACCGGTAAGTGGGTTAAACAATACGAAATGGCCAACAGATTTGCTTGATGTACACCCAGTGAATCAATTTCGGTTGGTGTTAAGCTGACCACACAACACGCCACGGCTTGTTTGACGATGAGCGGAAATAACCGTTCCCGTTGCCGTTCCGATAACAATTTAGAATCAGTTACGCCTTCAATCAATCCAGTGGCCGGCATAATAATGGCAGCTGCCACAATTGGTCCAGCCCAAGGCCCGCGCCCAGCTTCATCGGCTCCAGCTAAAAATTGATGTCCTTTTTTGTAATAGGTCAAATCAATATTATCCATTAAAATCCTGGTAAATGGAATGCGTACCAACGGCATGCCAATGCACCTGGCGCGTTGTTACGAAAGAATAAATAATGCGATAGTTATATCCTATTGAAAAAGCCCAATAATCTCTTAACTTGCCAGTTAGCTTATGAGTCCGTAATGAAGGATGAAATGGATTTTCACGAAAAATATTTTCTTTCGCTTCGGCCGCCTGTTGTACCTGCGCTGGTAACCGTTTATACATTTTCAAGAATTGGTGAGAATATTCTATCACCATAAAATACTAACTATGACCGCAGATATTTTAAAGACACCAACCTTTTACTTCGACCGGCCGCAAAATCTTTTTCACTCACTACTACATCTTTATATGATTGTTCATCAACCCAACGGCGTAATAGGTCACGGAAAAATTCACTCGTACTAGAATATCGACCAGATTTTACAGCTTTTTTTACTACCTTGGTCATGGGTTCTGGCAATGAAATATTGATAATTTGGCGCATATTGTCTATTGTTTGTAATAATTTGTATTACAATACTACCTCGGGCAGCTTCCTTAGTCAAGTCGCATTAACTAAGTAAATCATTGACAGGAAAGAAAAATATGATAATATGTGACGCATCTAATTCCTCTCGTCTGTTATTAATTTATGACTAAACGAATCGGCAAAGAACGTTTAACCATCACTATGCGCCAAGATGTTTTGTCTGCCCTAGACCAATATATTGACGGAGATACGATCCGAAATCGTTCCCATGCCATTGAATATATTGTTGGTCGTCATCTGGGAGCTGGTATCAATACTTGTGTAATTTTATCCAGTGGCCGAGAAGATCAAAGTATTAAATGTTTATTGCGGGTGCATAATCGCCCGGTAATTGCGTACATGATTGAACTATTGCGGCAAGCCAGTATCCGTAACATTATTATGGTCATTAATTCGAAATGCCCAGACATTAAACGTTACTTGGGTAATGGCTCACAATGGAAGGTTAAAATAAAATATATTGAAGAAACTAACCCAACCGGCACCGCGCAATCATTGGCGGCGGTACGTCATTTATTAAATGAAACTTTTCTTTTAATGTACGGGGATATTTTGGTGGATCTTGATTTACAAGAATTAGTACGTTTCCATCGCACTCTTGATCGCGCTGTTATTACGTTGGCCGTAACTGGTTGCACTAACCCCTCACTTTATGGCGTAACTGAATTGCAAGGCCAACGGGTTTATAAGCTGACCGAAAAACCAAAAGAGTATAACAAATCGAGCCTAGTGGTGGCCGGGGCAGCAGTTTGCGACCCTAAATTATTCAGCTATTTCCCGCAAAAATGTGAGAATAAATACCTGGCGCGTGACATTTTGCCGGAATTAGCGTTCCGCGGTCAAGTTGGTGGCTACCCCTTTTCTGGTAAGTGGTTTGATGTATCACACGAGGAAGAATACAAACGGGCCCAGACCGAGTGGATAGACCCCTCAGAAAGTATCATACATTCTAGCTAGACGTCCTAGTGAAGTGTCAGTTATAAAGAGCGGCAACACTTTGATGTTGGTACCCCGTGTTTTTTTCTTAGGTTTTTTGGGAAAAAGCCCGGTGCACGAACGCAAGTTCAAACACCCAAGCTAGTGGCCATTTTGGCGCTAGTGTTCTTTGAAAACTCTTTCCGGCCTACGCCTAAGAAACGTAGGTAGACTGCATGAACAAGCGGTTTTTAAATGCCCTGTTCCAGACACGAGCATGCTGTGAATTGCTCACTTCCTCCTGTTGACGCCCTGGACCAGCGCCACATAAATAGTACGGAATTAGTCCATCCGTTCGCAAGAGAAACTCAATCTGGAGAAGAAACCACCATGATCCCCCTCGTCCTTCCTCCGTTGTACGACAACGGTGAAGTCCTCAAGGTTCGGGTTCTGCCCGATCAGCGGTACACGTCGGCAGCGATGCCTGCAGTGAACAGGACCTCCGCCCACCTGAAGGCGCG
>CAYYTZ010000082.1:0-5526 GCA_964474735.1 uncultured Gammaproteobacteria bacterium
ATTACGCAAATTCAAAAAGAATCTAGTTTGATTACGGGCAGCAACACCAACTTAATTGATTGGGTATTGGGTTACGGTGTTTGTGATAGTTGCAGCAAAGACGATCCTTCCGTTATTAAATATAAAGGTTTTGCTAAACAACTTGATGCCGCTGGAAATAAACTAAGAAATTCATATTTAGCCGATCTTGATGCAAAAAATAGTACCATTTCCGGTTGGGGCGTTGGCATTACAAAAATGACCCTAGATGGAGTGGCTATTACGCCGCAAAATAAAGCTACGGCCGCCTTGTACACATATACACCATGGCTGGGCTATTATGGTGGAGATAATGCGGTTGGTGGAAATTCTTTATTTTATGATGTGATGGAACGCTTTTTTCCAAACCGGGCAGTTTCCATTCTGGATTTTCCAAATTTAACCTTATTTCAGGACACCATTAGTGGTAGTGTTTACAAACTTGAAAACAGCGAATTGCGTCCAATTACTTCATATACGGCACTTTTAGCAAATTATAATATCAATGAAATAGTACCGGTTGATAGCTCAGTCATTGAACGTTACGATCTGGGCGATCCGATTACTTTTCCAAAATTTATTTTAGTGCAAGCTCCATCGGGTGGCATATATTTAATTGATCAAGATCATAAGCGCCGCGCTATTACTTCCCAAGCTATTTTCAAATCACTTGGTTATAATCCAGAGGAAGTATTGCCAATCACGGATGCGGAACTTGCTACCATCGCGGAGAACCCGCCCATCACTGAGGCTGATAAATATCCTCTCGGGGCGCTCCTACAAAATTCTACCAGCGGAGCCGTTAGTTATTTAGATCAGCAAGATACCCTGCATCCAATCTGGTCAAAAGAAGTAATGGAAAATCGTTATAAAGGCTACGCGATCTACGAAGAAAATCAAACCGCCCTGGAGAGTTTTATCCCGGGAAACCCGATAAAATTTGCCGATGGCACGTTGCTTAAAATCCCAGAACGCGATACAATATATGTAATCGATGAGGGCAAAAAACGGCCAATAACTTCTGCTGCCGTCATTGAAAAGTTAGGGGGATACGGTCGCGTAGTGACGACTAATAAAAACTTACTCAAGCTCCACGAAACGGGCAAGGTATTAACAATCACTAAAGATAAAACCAAAAAATCTAACAAGAAGTAACAAGTAAAGCGTCCGTATGTCACTTGTCTTCGCTGCAGTAATCCCCCACTCTACAGCTACTATTGCCCAGCAAGGTGACACTGCGTCTGGTTTAGTGCGCACCCTCGATACCATTAAAGAGGTTGAAGGCGAGCTATACGTAATGCAACCTGATACATTATTTGTCTTGTCCCCGCACGCTCCAATTGCGGACGGTGCTTTTTCAGTAAATTTGGCCCAAGAATTTATTTGTACTTATCAGGACTTTGGTGACGACACAACATCACTGCGCCTGGGTTGTGACATTGAACTCATTTCAAAAATACGCGAATATGCGGATCGCGGCTCGGATGTTAATTTGCCTGTGAACATTATTAACCAGCCAGAACTTGATTACGGTTCAGCTGTGGCGCTTTACCATCTGAGTCAACATTTACCGGCCGTTAAAATTGTGCCAATAAGTTTATCAAACTTGTCGATTGAGCAACATTACCGCTTTGGTCAAGCTTTACGTTACGTAGCAATGCAAAGTAACAAACGAGTGGCTTTTATTACGACGGCCGAACTTGGCCACACGGTTATTCCGGCCGGTGCCACTTTTGCCCAAGCCGTGTTGCAAGCTATTAAATCTCATGACCTGTCTGAACTGCAAAATTTCAATTTAGAATTGGCTGAATCTGCCCAATCGGTTAATGAATTCAAATGTTTTGTGGTATTATCTGGCGTGTTGTCGAATTTACAAGTGCAAGCAAAAATCAATTCCCAAGAAACTTACAACGGACGTGGCTTGTTGGTTAGTCAGTTCAATTTGATCTAATGTATATTGCGGTTACTCCGCTGATTCACAGCATTCGCGGTAAAGATACCTTCACCTATACACAACCGACTGATCTGGCCACTGTTGTGGTTGGGCAGTTAGTTTGGGTGCCGTGGCGAAATTCAATAAAATTAGGGCTTGTTCAAGCGACTACAAGCGTGGCGGCATTAGCCAAAGCCAAACCAATAACGGCTATTTCTTCAATAATACTACCACCCGACTATCGGGCCTATATTGAGTGGTTCGCCAAATTTTACGCAATCAGCCTAAGTCACGCTTATCTGGCGGCCTTGCCAAATTTTACCCAACGCACTTTAAAATCTTCCGAAGCTACCTTCGAATTATTTGCACCTCAAAATCCTGACTGTTTAAATACCACTAAACTTGTTCAAACCGATACCCAAATTATTGATTTTCTACGCCAAACTATCGATACTACTAAGGGGCCAGTAGTTGTGTTGGTACCAGAGATCGCTCGTCTGCAACAACTAGCTAAACAACTTAAGTTGCCAGAGTCTCACTGTATCAGCTCTCATTCTTCGCCGGCTGCCCAGCGTGAAACATTTTTTACTTTATTAGCAAAACGTGCCGGTTGCTATTTGGGCACTAAACGCCTGAGTTTATTCCCCATCAATAACGCCGAAAAAATTATTGTTATCGAGCCGGAAGATTTTTCGCACAAACAATGGGGTTTAAACCCTCGTTATCACGTTTATCGTTTAACCGAATACCTTGGTCAACACGGTACAGCTATTACCTATCTAAGTTATTGCCCACGAGTTGAACAATATAACGCTCATACCATTGATCCGTCTTGGCTGCAGCCAGATCAAATCAAGCATCAAGTTCGGTTTATTGATATGCAGGGCCAACAGCATTTGTCTTTACAGGCGCAAAATCGGTTAGCTGAAGCGAAAACCGCAGTGGTCTGGCACCAGCATAAGGGCCGCGCAGATTTATTGATCTGTCAAAATTGTTCATCGATTGTACAAAATCGGCAAGCCGTAGTATGCCAGGTTTGTCAGAGCCCACGGTTGCATATTCGCGGGTTTGGTACGACCGATCTGGTAAAAGAATTGCATGAGCTTTTTCCGCAACGCAAAATTATCGAAATTACCAAAGATCAGGCGGCGCCAGTTATTGATTATGACGATCATCCAATTATTGTTGGAACGTCAGCCTTAAAAAATAGTCTCGACTGGACAAAAATCGACTATTGTTTAATTGCGGCGGTAGATTATTTGCTAAGTTTACCACATTTTCGGGCTCATGAAATTGTCTTACAGCAGCTAACCTGGTTAAAATATCACAACTCTGAGATGGATATTCAAACCTATGTCCCATCCCACCCAGTGTTTCAAGCGCTTAGTCAAACTTGGCCCGAACATTGGTTTAGACAAACTCTGTCCGAGCGCCAACAACTGCGTTTCCCACCAGCTGGTGATCGAATAGAATTGCGACAAGTTAAAACTGGCCAGCGTAAAAATATCCGGACGCTGGCTGATTTTCCCGATGATCCACATTGGATTATTGACAGAGAGTCTTAAATGTCGTAGTGTTTTTTTTATGAGTATACTACCTTTAACCATACAACCGAATAAGATTCTGCGCACCATTTCCAAAGACATACCTTTGACTGAAATGGCCAACTACCAAGCATTGGGTGAATCTATGATTGAAACCATGATACATAATAATGGTATAGGTTTAGCCGCTCCCCAAGTTGGTATCAATTTGAATCTTTTTGTGATTAGTGGTGAAGCGACGGAAAAAGGTGAACATCTGGTATTGTGCAACCCAACCATTACTTTTCAGTCGGCCACAACGCACATTATGGAACAGGGTTGTTTATCCTGTCCAACGCTATTTGGTGACGTTAGACGACCAGAAAAAATTAGAGTTAAAGCCTATACTTTAGATGGGAAAAAACATGTTTTTAAAGCCAAAGGCTTATTGGCTGTAGTATTTCAACACGAAATTGATCATTTGCGCGGCACCTTGATTATCGATAAATTTGAGAAATGAAAATTGTTTTTTTTGGAAGTGACGGCTTGGCTCTGCCTGCCTTAAAAAAAATGACTCAGCAGAGTTGGTGCGAAATTGTGTCGGTAGTAACACAGCCAGACCGCCCAGCCGGACGGCATCAAACTTTAACACCTACTCCCATTAAAAAACTGGCTTTAACTCTTCCATTACCAGTCTTTGATAATTTTGCTGAATTACCACCGGCCGACCTTGGTGTAGTTGTCTATTATGGCGTAAAAATACCCCAAGCAGTTATTGCGCATTTTGCCTTTGGTATTATTAACATTCACCCGTCTTTATTACCGCGTTGGCGCGGACCATCCCCCATTAAATCGGCTATTCTACGGGGCGACAAAACCACTGGGGTATCAATCATGCTTATTGATGCCGGGCTCGATACCGGACCACTCCTAGCTCAAGATTCTACTATAATCACGAATGAAGAATCAGCTATCGAACTAGAAGCTCGCTTAGGAGAACTTGGCGCAGAATTGTTATGTCAGACTTTACCAAAATATTGTTCCGGTAAAATTATTGCTCAACCACAAACGCGGACCGGCGTAACAGTTTCCAAATTTATTAGCAAAAAAGACGGTGAGTTGTTGGCCACCTACACACCACAAGAAATCTGGAATCACTACCGCGCCCTGCAACCCTGGCCCGGAGTCTACTTTATACACAACCATAAACGTTACAAAATAACTGCTGCCCATTGGCAAAACGACACAATTCAAGTTGATTCTATCCAACCGGAAGGTAAAAAATCAATTTCGCTAAGTGAATTTAAACGCGGCTATCCAACGGTGTCATTTGCGCACATTATCTAGACGATTGCGCCAAGTTTTATCCCGAGCAGACATAGACAAAAAATTTAAAAAATACGGAACGACTGAAGCATCAAGCCCCTGATAGCGACGGGCACTGGTTTTTACTCGATTATTAAAAAGCCAAACTAATTTACCGTATTGATGTAACTTTTTTGCTAAATTTAAATCTTCGCCGAATTGTAAGGTCGGGTCTAACCCCGGAGTTTTGAGATATATTTCTCGTCGCACTGCCATATTGGCTGCTGTCAGTGCCATCACGCCGCCAGCCAAAAACCATGATAGCGCTACTAAACTGCGCTCAAAAATTTTAACAATAAAATTAACAATAAAATCACGATCGTAAAAAAGGTAACCGCCAGAAATGGCCACTAAATCTGGTCTCGTATCAAAATTGTGCATTATCTTTCTCAGCCAGTGTCGTGGCACTTCAGAATCAGCGTCAGTCGATGCGATAATATCACCTTTGGCTTCACTCCAACCGCGGGCGCGCGCGGCACCGGCACCAGGCTGTGTTTCATTAATGATCCTTACCGCGGGAAAGGTTTCAGCGATTTTAACCGTATTATCGGTTGAATTATTATCAACTAACAGTATTTCGACTTGTTCGCTGGGCAATGATTGTTCCACTAAACTGCGCAAACAACGCGCAATGTATTTTTCTTCGTTATACGCAGGTATGACAACCGAAATTCTAGGACAGTCTTG
>CAYYTZ010000083.1:0-5524 GCA_964474735.1 uncultured Gammaproteobacteria bacterium
ATGCTTCACAATGGGCGCAATACAAGTTTGTGCGCCGGCAACAGAAAAAAATGGACTTAGCTACTGGTAGTACGCGCGAAACGATAACTATACCAACCGAAACAGCCGATACCGCCCTGCAGATTGAAGTAACTAAAAGTGCGGCTGGCATCAACTTTGAGTTGCATAATAATACTGGTGAAATTAATGCTTTATTAGCAGCTATTCGCGGTGGAGATCGTAGGACAGAAAATTATAATGCCTTGCATAGAAAAATTTTAGATACCTATCAAGTAATGATGGACGCTGAATGCAGATTATTATACTCGAGAGCACAATCAGCTACCGACGAGAAACAAGATTTAATATCTTTTGGTATGCAAAATCGTTTGCAAGCCGGATTAGATTTGGTACATAACTTGAAACAAGCCGCCATGATAGTTCGTGCCGCCAAAGCCGAAATGTCAAGCTTTAGTGGCTCCAGCTTTGATGAAAACGAACTAAAACAAATTGCCGTGGCAGCTAATACTGACATACAAGTACTAAAGCAAAATCTAGAACAAGCTTATGTCAGAGGAGAAGGTAACCGGCGGTTGTTAGGTGCGGCGTTGGGCGGTGGCTTTGCAGGTTTATCAGCGGTGGCCATGGATTATATCCACAGTTGGTTTGATAGTAGTGATGTATCAGTAGCACAACCTCCGAACTTGGATAATGGACAAACTGTAAATGTGGCTCAGAATGGGGCGACCTATCAAGTAGAAGCTCTTGATAGCAATCATGTATTAGTTACTTCAGCAGATGGTCAAACCGAAACCGTAACTTTGCCTGATGGGGTTAATTCCCAGGAAGTTTATGTGAGCGATGATTTTCATTTATATCAAGCTGCCACAGGTGAGCCGGTTGGGCAAATTCATGTTGATGTAGCCGTGGCTGAGGTTTTAAAAAATCCCACTTTACCCACGACTTTAGATGTTGATAACAGTGTTAATATAACGGTTAAAGGACATGAATTAAGTCTGGTGATTGATACTGATGGAAACTTAGCTGTGTTTGGCGTGAAACCCAATGGCACTGTTGATCTAGCCCAACCAATTGGAACTACTCCAACAAGTATATTTAATGAAGCACTTCGTCAAAAAATTACGACACTGGCTCGGACCGACACTGCAGCCGCACATGATTTAATTAAAGCGGCTAGTAAATTACACGTTGAAGTTCAAGCCGACGATACCGTTGTGGTGAAATCAATTTATGATGAATCTATTGTGGTGAGATTTAAAGTAAATGCTAGTGAAGCAGTTATTCCGGCAACGCCAGCGTCGGCTAATTCAGTAGGTAACGAAGGTGTACTGACAAGATTATTTGCTGATGCCAATAGTCCAGTTACTAGGATACTAAATAAAATGGGCGTGCAAGCCGGAGAAGTTAAATTAGATGCCGATGGAAATTATGTTATTCCCGATACGGTCGTACAGGGGGAATATTTAGGAGAAACTGCTGGTTGGCGCCAAGTTCGTTTAGAATTATTATTAGACGCCTATAAATCTGGGAAATTATCTGGGGCAGAGTCAGCTGATATGGTAGTGGCTCGATTAGAACGAGCTACTAGAAATTTGTTAATGGAGCCGGCTAAATATCCAAACGCTCAAGCGGCCATGAACGAAGCCTTTGCTAGAGATGCCAGTTTTATAGCAAAAAATGAATTACCTTGGATAAATAATCCAGCTAATCCAGTGGCTAGTAGTTGGGGCGAGTTAGTCGAAGAAATCCAAAAAGTTTCAGTGGATGCCAGCAGTGTAGCACCAACGGTGACTACTGGAAGCGGAGCTACAGAATTATTAAATGTTGAAGTCCATCCTTTACTACCGAATCAATTGTTTAACCAAATTGAAGATGTTAGTGGAGCAGTTTTACCGGCCGAAACCAATGGTCAAGCTCTTCAAGCTGCTGCTCATTTAAGCGCTAATGTTCTTTTGGGTCTAGCTGGTATGGGCTTAGAAGAGAAATTGACACCTACTCATTTGCTGGATCAAGCAGAGGCGGCGCGTACCGAACCTGGTACGCGTTTAAATGAATTTGTGTTTTCAGATGTTTCAATAATAGCCGCGGAGGATGAGGATGAGGAGGGAGATAGTATAGATATTGAAGACGACAGTGAAGATGTTGTTGATGACGAAGAAACCGTTAGTTCCTCTGATTTGCTAAATATAGAGGACATTTATGATGAAACGGAAGCCAGTTTTGCTGAAAGAATAGGGAATTTAAATGCGCAAATGGAAGTGGTGCGGGCAAATAATAAAGCGAGAATTATTGATACAGCAGCTGATTTGGCAGCACTTCGCTATGCTGGAATTGTTATAACTTCATGTGAAGTTATTGATGGTAAGTATGATGATGAAGTATTGGATCATAATATTACCGGAAAAACTCCAGATACTTTACGTGGATTTATTAGACAAACAAAAAAAGCAGCTGAATTAGCTATTTCTGAAATTAATAATGAGTATTTAGACCGCGTTGGAAAAGTAGAAGATGCGGTGCGATTAGATTTATCTGGTTTAGATGCTGTATTACAAGAGGCCGCCATTGAACCAGTTCAGGTATACCGTAGTGCATTAGAAGCGCATCAGATTACAATATCTTCAGTATTAGATAATATTACAGTAGTATTTCAATCAAAACGAAATATTTCGCTAGAAGGAAAGCTTGGCACTTGTCAAACGCGAATAAGACGTGCGCTTGGTCGGGTTGATGCTCGTATAGTTGAATTAACTCCCATAGTCGAAGAAGAAGCAGCTACTGTAACAGCAGACCCAAATGCAACTAATCCAAAAAGTGCAGGATTACTTGATGCTGAACCGGAAAGTGAGCTAGATGAATCAGACGTAGCTACTGTTCTAGATACTGATGATGCACCAACCGAGGCGGCGGAAGCAGCAGTAACCGTGGAGGCTGTAGATTTAACCGAGACCAAGCAAGCACTGACCAGCGAGTTTGGATCGGAAGAATTTACTGCCAGATTATTTTATGAACTGGCTCCAGGTAGTATGACAATTGCGGATAAAATAATAATTATTAATTCGTTTATTAATAATTGGCGTCGTTTACAACGGCAGGAACCATTTCTAAAATTACTATCCGTGGATCGAAAATTAGCGGCTATTGGAGTTAATCTAGCTCAAGCTGATGGGCTAAATAGTCTAGTAGTGAGTCTTGAAATAGGTTTAGCGAGAATAAAAGAGTCAGGTAACAGAGCAAACCCTAATATCATTAGCTTGGCCGATATCCCAGAGCGAATAGAATGGAAAACTAATAGCCATCTAGAAAAAATGCGTAAAACTTTTCGCTTTGGTCCAAAATTTACCACCGGTCTTAGTAGCTATATTAGAGATCAAGGGATAGATCCAATGAGGGCTAGTAATGCCTTGGGCAGCTTCAATCAAAACTGGACAACCCTTTCCCAGGCAAACGGGTCACCGATTGGTTCAGAAAAAACACCACAATTATTAAGGCGTTTGGGTTGTTTTGATGAAAGTGACCGGTGGGATATTGCTAGAGCAAATGAGGTATATAGACATATTTTAGATCAAGATTTGGATTGGCTCGAAAAGGTAGCCAAAGCCTAAGGAGGCCTCTTGACAAATTCCTAAAACCTGCTAAACTGGTGCCGTTCTTTGATATTTTTTTAAGAATAAGTACTCACCGATCCAAATGTATGGGTTGGTAAAGTTTCGATCACTCCTCCTAAATCGTGCTTTACCGTCAAGTAGGCATCTGCCTCACCTATACATTTGGGTCAGTGGGTATTTTTTTGTTCAACCAGGTCTCTAGTTTTGTTTTGGTCTCAGTAATAATGTCCGGTAAAGCCTCTAATTCAGCTGCGGAAAATTTCGCTAAAACGTAATCTGCTGTATCATTAATTGGCAAGGTTGGTTCAGCCGGAGCAATCCCAACTTTTAAGCGAGCAATATCTTCTGTGCCTAAACTAGCGCTAATCGACTTCATACCATTATGGCCACCAGCTGTGCCGCCTTGGCGAAAACGAGTTTTGCCAAACACAATATCTTTATCGTCGTAGATAATAATAATATCTGCAGGGGGAATTTTGAAATAATGACACACCGCCTGAACTGCCGTGCCAGATAAGTTCATAAAGGTTTGCGGTTTAATATAAAGCACCTGACCTTGTTTGTAGATACAGGCGCCCAGATTCGGTTTAAGTTCCCAGCGCGAACAAATGGAATCTAATACCATAAAACCCACATTATGTCTGGTCTTGGTGTAGCGCGTACCCGGGTTGCCTAATCCCACCACCAGCTGCATAATTATTCTTTACCGACAATATTAATGTACATTGGCACACCACTGTACGGGCAGAGTTCACGGATCATTTTTTCTAAACGGTTCATCAGGGCCGGGGCAACATTTTTTGGTCGGGGTGCCAACAAAACAAACCGAACTGGATTAACATCAGTTTGGGTCAGTGAAGTCAAAACCAGTGGGCGTTTCGGCTTAACCGATTGCACACGGCGACGTTCGCGCGGTTCCAAGTTTCTTAGGCGACGCAATGCCGTATCCAGCATTTCTTGCGGTAGCCAATGACGTTGATAATCATAAATTTCAATAGCGGCATCCAGAACGCTCATTATTCGTTGATGATCCACCGTCGAAGTGAAAATAGTCGGGATATGATCGGCAAATTCAAAATGGAATTGATAGTATTTAATAAAATCGTTAATAGTGGTTGGGCTTTTATCCGGAATAAGGTCCCATTTATTTGCCACCAACACAAAACTTTTGCGCAGCTTTTGTAAATAAGAAATTAGCGCCTTATCTTGATGAACAATTTTTCGTTGTGCTTCAATCACCAAAACTACCACATCCGCTTTACGAATACTTTCTTTGGTGCCACGCGTACTCAATAACTCAATAGTTTTATCGGTGCCATGGCCAAGGCGATTTTGGCGGCGTAATCCGGCGGTATCAATGAGGTTAATATGACGCCCCTGATATTCAACAATAGTATCGTTTGGGTCGCGAGTGGTATGTGGCAAGTCACTAATAATTACGCGATCTTCTCCAATAATGCGATTGAATAACGATGATTTTCCGACATTTGGTTGGCCAATTATAGCTACCTGAATTGGTGTAACCGCCGGGGCATCGGGTGAAGCAATTTGCGGGATTTGTTCTACAACCGCATCAAGCAGTTCGGCTGTGCCAACACCATTTTTGGCCGAACAAGGAATGGATTGATCGTAGGGAAAATGGGCATAGGTGGCAATGGCGCCATGTTTGATGCGCACATTATCGGTTTTGTTTAAACACATCACTACCGGTAATTTAGTACGTTTCAACCAAAGCGCGGTTTCCATATCTTGCGGTAAGGCTTCACTTTTTCCATCCACCACAAAAATAATTGCGTTGGCCAATCTAAGTGCTCGTTGAGCTTGTTCTTGAATTTCGCGATCCAGCGGATCCAGTGCGGTCATATCCAGACCGCCGGTGTCGATTAGTTCGAAAGTTTTGCCTTTCCAATGAACTA
>CAYYTZ010000084.1:0-5480 GCA_964474735.1 uncultured Gammaproteobacteria bacterium
ACGGAAGTTGCTGCCGGTACTACACCCGCCGCTGAACAACTTATTACCGGCGTAGTTAAAGCTGATGGAAGCGTTGAATTACCCGGTGTTCGCACCTTAACAGCTCACGAATGGAATGAAGCAGTTGTCCATGGTGGAAAAACTGCCGGTGGGCACCGTTGGGGCGAAGGTGTTTGGCACGCCCTGAAGGAACAAACTAGCGAGTCAAGGATAATGAGCTTGATTAGAGAGACTAAGATTAAAATGGACGGTGGCGCAGTGGCAATTTTTGACCCAGAACATGGTACTCAACTGGGCGTGAAAACTCCGGATAGCCTAGCCGTTATTATCGGTAAAGACGGCGCCGGTCACGATACGTTGCATTTTTTTGATGCCAAAACACATAAAGAGATTCCAGCCGACGATTTGCACAATTATTTTTACAAAATGGATATTCATGGCGGTGCGACGGGTGGAGCGGCGGATCATGTTGATGCTGGACATGTTGGCGGAAGTGCGACAGGTGAATTGCATCCAACTAGTGTGGTTGAGCCTAAACCGGTCGGGTTATCAAAATGGGTAGAGAGTTTGTGGCACGATGGCATGAGCAGGGCCGAGTTTGTGCAGGCTTATCTTGAAGCCAATAAGCCACCGTTAGATATTGATCTAGCTACATCTGCGCTACATGCTGATGTGGGTGTTGCCAGAGGTCATGGACACCTGCCAGATCCGGCAACAGGCAGACTTATGCAGGAAGCGAATGCTTTATACAGTAGATTGGTGGCGGAGCATCAGCCAGCAGGAGCAGCATCGTCAATAAGTCACGCTACAAGTTTGGGCGCTGGTGGAACAAGTGGCGGCGGAGGATTAGTTGAAAGGGTAGTAGAGACAGCTCGTGTCGCTGAACCAGTGCCAGTAGCGACGAACGTTGATCATGCATTATCAGCCGGTGAATTAGCCGCCATAGATTTTACCAAACACAATTTCGATGGTAATGACTTTGGAATATTTGTAAGTAACGCCAAAGCCATGTTAACCGAAATTGGTGGGCGTGGTCATCATTTTCTCAGTAATAACAATCTAGAATTTAGCATGAGGACTGCTGGCTCCATTTATGTTGATATGCCGCATACCGGTCGCCCAGCTCAGGTATTAACACCTGATCTGTATCAGATAATTCAGAAACATTTTCACGATGTAGTGCAAGTTCGTGGTGATACTAGTTTCACCAAAACAGATTGGGAAGCAATTATCCGCGAGCATAAAGCGGCTGAACGTAAATCCTAATTTGGTGTATTTGGAGTAGCTGATGCATTGTCTACTACGGCAGGATTTGCTAAACTTGGCTAATGACATTGCGTAATTTTCTAGTGTTTTTGGGTGTAGCTGGTTTATGCAGCTGGGGCGCTTGGGTGACTGTACTGGTTTATATTGATCCAACGGCCAGTGGAACAATTGGTATAGCCGTATTTTATGTGGCCTTGTTTTTAGCGCTGTTGGCGACTTTTACTTTATGTGGTGTCTTGGGTCGAGTATTAGCGCGCGTTTATAGAAAAGAAAGTTATGTAGTATTTAGATTCTTAGTTCCGGCGGTGCGACAAAGTGTCTGGTTAAGTTTATTAGCAGTGATAAGTTTATGGTTGTTGGCCGCTGAATTATTTAGTATTTGGGCAGTAACGGCGCTTTTACTAGGTTTTATTCTACTTGAAGCCTTTTATTTAAGTCGTGTTCCAGAAAATAACAATGAAACCAACTGAACTTGAACAATTAGTTGAGCATTATCAAGGTGCTATACAGCTTGCTACAACCGCCGTTGTTTTAGAGCAATTAGAGGTTGAGTTGTTTCATAAAAAAACTGGCAAATTAACCAGTGCGTTGCGTGGTTTAGCAAAAATACCCGATGTAGCAGAGCGTAAACAGCAGGGCGTAATCGTAAACGAAGCAAAAAAAACCTTGCAACAAGCTTTACAGGAGCGGCGAGAGCAACTTGGTGTCAATCATGTAAAAAGTGCACTGGTATTAGATCCAACCTTGCCGGCAATAGCACCACCACTGGGACATATTCATCCAATTCGGTTAGTGCAAAACGAATTAGTTGATATTTTTCGCTCAATGAGCTTTTCCGTTTATGAAGGCAATGAATTGGAAACCGAAGATTACTGTTTTGAATTTTTAAATATTCCACCTACTCATCCGGCTCGCGATTTGCAAGATACCTTTTATCTTGAACCACGCCGTGCTGACGGCCTTAAAGAAGTGTTGCGGACACATACTTCTAATATGCAGGTACGCTTGATGCGTCAATTCCAGCCGCCATTACGAGTGATTGTACCGGGACGGGTATTTCGCAATGAAGCTATTGATGCTTCTCATGAACATACGTTTTATCAAATGGAAGGATTTGTGGTAGATAAAAACGTATCAATTGGTAATTTAACCTATGTTTTAAAGCTAGTAATGTCAAAATTACTAAAAAGCGATGTTAAAGTTCGTTTACGACCAGGTTATTTTCCTTATGTCGAACCCGGATTTGAAGCTGATTGTTCCTGCACACAATGTGCGGGCAAAGGTTGCTCGGTTTGCAAACAAACTGGCTGGGTGGAAATGCTGGGTTGTGGCATGACGCATCCAAAAGTTTACGAGGCAGCCGGTTACGAGGCAGGTAAATATACCGGATTTGCTTTTGGCGTGGGGTTAAATCGTTTGGCCATGTTGAAATATAATATTCGTGATATACGTCATTTCATGTCTGGTGATTTACGAGTGATTCGTCAATTTTAATATCTGTTATGAAATTATCATATCATTGGTTACAAGATTATCTAGATTTACCGGAAACGCCAGAGGTGGTGGGGAATTTGATTACCACACATGTGGCGGAAGTAGAGCATGTTGAAAATCAAGCCGATCAATTTGCGCACGTGGTAGTAGGCGAAGTTTTGGCTGTTAAGCCGCATCCGGCTGCTGATAAATTGAATATTGGACAATTTAACGTGGGCGAAGCCGAACCGCGGCAAATTGTGTTTGGCGGGAAAGCCGAATTACGGGTAGGAGATCGTTTACCCATTGCTTTACCAGGTGCGGTAATCGGTCCTATTACCATTGCCGAGCGTAAACTGCGTAATGAAACTTCGCGGGGGATGTGTTGCTTAAATTCGGAGCTTGGTATTTTGGACGGTGCGGAAAAAGTTCATTTATTTCCGGAAACGGTGGTTCCGGGCACGCCAATATCTGACGCGCTGGGTTTGAACGATTCCATAATCACGATTGATAACAAAACGTTAACTCATCGACCGGATTTATTTTGTCAGGTGGGTTTTGCGCGCGAATTGAGCGTTATATTGGATAGGCCGTTAAAGTTGGCAGCGTTGGCTGAACTGGAGCCGGTCGAAACCTTACCTTTAACCGTTCAAGTCGATGATGTTATTCAGTGTCGGCGCTATATTGGCGCTGTTTTTGCCAACGTAGCTGTTAAGGAATCACCGGAATGGTTGCAGCAACGTTTACGCGCCATCGGTTTAAGACCAATCAACAATGTAGTGGATATCACGAATTATGTTATGTATGAATATGGTCAGCCGCTCCATGCGTTTGATTATGACAAAATGACCGATCATACTGTGCACGTGCGCTTTGCCCAGCCAGCGGAAACCATTACAACACTTGATGGTAAACTGCATACATTATCCGAAAAAATATTGGTAATTGCCGATGCCGAAAAAGCCGAAGCGGTGGCCGGAATAATGGGCGGCGCCACATCGGAAATTACCGCTGTCACAAAAACCATCGTGATTGAATCGGCTAATTTTAATCCAACCACTATTCGTTTAGGAGCGCAGGCTTTAGGTATTCGAACTGATGCTAGCACGCGTCATGAAAAGAATTTGTCTTGGTTTTTTCCAAAATACGGATTTTTGCGTGCTGCTCAGTTATTACAAGAATTGGCCGGCGCTTCAATTGCTTCTGCAGTGAACGATTCACAATCGGTTGCGCCGATTATTGCACCAATCGCACTAGACTTGGGATATGTCCGTAGCTTAAGTGGGGTTGATTTTACGGCCGAACGGGTAGTAAAATTGCTTGAAGGCTTGGGCTGTACGGTTAAGTCCGGTACGGCGCCAGACAGTTGGTTAGTTACGCCACCTAGCCATCGTTCCGATTTACATATTCCAGAAGAATTAATTGAAGAGGTAGCTCGCTTGCATGGCTACGATGCGGTGCCGGTACAACCATTAACTGCACCATTAGAACCACAACCGCAAGAACCGGTTTGGCAATTGGGTAATTTAGTTATGCAGCATTTAGTGGCTGCTGGGGCGGATGAAGTGATAGCCTATTCCTTTTACAGCGAGGCTGCCGCCAAAGCTGCCGGTTTAGCTGTGGCGGCACATTTACGCATGTTGAATCCAATGAATCCAGACCAATTATTACTGCGGCAAACGCAAAAAATTAGCTTACGGGCCATGGCTGAACAAAATTGGCAACGGCGCTTTAAGAATTTTGTTTTAGCTGAATATGGGCATGTATATTTGACGGAACGTGAAGAACAACGAGTGGCTTTGTATGTGGCGTCCACCACTGATCAAGCATTTTACCAAGCCAAAGGTTATGTCGAGTCGGTCTTAAAGGCACTCGGCGGAAAAGCTAAGGTCAATTACAACAATGTTGGTCAAGCGATTTATGAAGTAAAGGGTCTACCAGTGGCCACAGTCACGCCAGAAACTTGGTCTGAGGGTAGTGCTGCCTATGCCGAAATAGCTTTAGTTAATTTACTGCAGGTTTGGAATCCTAACGTTGTATTTGAGCAACTACCAAGTTACCCGGGAATTGAACTGGATATTTCAATCGCCGTGGCAGAAAATAAACATTTCGCAGAAATTCGCCAGTGTATTATTCGAGCCGGCAAAGGGCTTATTCAGGACGTGACGGTGTTTGATGTTTTCCGCGGCCAAGACGTTGCACTGGGACATACTGCGCTTGGTCTGCGCTTGTTTTTACAAGCAGCAGATCGAACCTTGACTATGGACGAAGCGGAAAAATTGCGCAATACTGTGGTAAGTGAATTAAGTGTTAAATTTGGTGCTCAGCATCGTTATTAATATTATGGCAAAAGCCACTGCTTCTAAAAAAACTACTTCAGCCTCAGCCGCCTATGGCGCTCAACAAATTACCGTTTTAGAAGGTTTAGACCCGGTCCGCAAGCGACCAGGCATGTATATAGGTAATACCGCTCATGCCGGTTTACATCATTTGGTTTGGGAAGTGGTTGATAATTCCATTGACGAAGCAATGGCCGGTTTTTGCGATACTATTACCATTCGTTTATTGCCTGATGGATTTGTTTCCGTAGAAGACAATGGTCGCGGTATTCCGGTAGAAAAACATCCGGTCACTAAGGTTTCTACCTTAGAAACTGTATTAACTAAGCTGCACGCGGGCGGTAAATTTGGCGGTGGCGGCTATAAAGTGTCTGGTGGTTTGCATGGAGTGGGTGTTTCCGT
>CAYYTZ010000085.1:0-126 GCA_964474735.1 uncultured Gammaproteobacteria bacterium
TGAATCCAAATGACGTATTGTTTGCTACGATTGGTCATAGAAAAGATGTTTATCGCTGATATGTGAGTTTTATTCGACGTGATTATTGAACGGTATTAAAGTGCAGTAGAAGAAGGTGAGGTTCTT
>CAYYTZ010000085.1:139-5415 GCA_964474735.1 uncultured Gammaproteobacteria bacterium
CCGTTACAAGGGAGCTCGAACACAGAGGAGGCGAATGGGACAGACTTTACATCTACTAGCCAACATCATCCTCATCACTTTGTTTGTGCAGACAGGCACCGCCCATCTTCCATGTGCGGCGATTGACGAGCAGTGCAAAATCAACTATCATTAGTACATTATGGCGGTTGATATTCAACAACAAATTACTTATTGGAAATCTGAAGCACAACGCAGTTTTGAAATTGCGGAGTTGCTGTTTCAAAAAAATAAACGCCCAGAAGCACTCTTTTTTGGACATTTAGCACTTGAGAAATTATTGAAGGCGGTAGTTGTCCAACACACGAAAAATTTAGCCCCACTAATTCATGACCTAAACAGGTTGGCTAAGGCAGCTGATTTACATTTAACCTCAAAACAACAGCAAGAGTTACAGATGATTACATCATTTAATATCGCTGGTCGTTACGATAATGATAAAATAGCTTTTCATAAACAATGCACAGTACCATTTACTAAACGACAGATTTGGATTATTAAAGACTATTTTATATGGCTCGAGCAAAATTTCTTCCAAAAGCAATAAGGCCTTATGTTTTTGGTTATTTATCTGCCTTAGAGGCGGATGGCGTTCCGGTACAAGCTGCTTATGTTTTTGGTTCATGGATAAATGGTAAACCAAATCGCTGGAGTGATATTGATGTGTGTGTGATTTCGCCCGCCTTTCGTACCTGGAAAACCAAAATAGAATTATTAGCCAAAGCTCGCACGGAAGATTTTTTTACGATTGAACCGCATGGGTTTCATCCGAAAGATTTTCAACCAGATAATAATATATTAGCCCACGAGATTATTAAACAAGGCATTAAAGTGCAGTAGAGCCAGGTGAGGTTCTTGCTCCCCGTTACAAGGGACCTCGAATACAGAGGAGGCGAACGGGACAGACTTTACATCTGCCCGCCGCCACCTTCTCCTCACTCTGCTTGTGTAGACAGGCACCGCAAATCTTCCCTGGGCGGAGATTGACGAGCCACTCAATTTACGCTATAAATATTTCAGGCGTCCACCTAATTCATTAAGACGCTTTTTTATATGGAAAAAACTAAAATTGCTTTATTTCAAGGCAGAGGGATACGAAAAATCATTCACAATAAGGAGTGGTGGTTTGTAGTAGAAGATATAGTATTAGCTTTGATAGATTCGCAGGATGCAAAGCAATATGTTCAACGGATGAAAAGTCGGGATATAGAACTAGCTAAAGGGTGGGTACATATTGTACACACCCTTTATATTACTACTTCAGGAGGAAGTCAAAAAATGGTTTGTGCTAATACTGAAGGTATATTTCGCATCATACAATCGATTCCTTCGCCTAAAGCCGAGCCTTTTAAACGGTGGTTAGCAAAAGTGGGATATGAACGGATTCAAGAAATAGAAGATCCAGAATTGGCAACCAAGCGGACGCGACTGTTGTATAAAATGAAAGGGTATAGCCCAGACTGGATCGAAAAACGTCTACGCGGTATTGCTATTCGAGAAGAATTGACCGATGAATGGCAACAACGCGGTGCCCAAGAGCAAAGAGACTTTGAAATTCTAACAGCCGAAATATCTAAGGCAACTTTTGGAATCACGCCTAGCCAGTATAAAAAATTAGAAGGATTAAAACGACAAAATCTGCGTGATCACATGGATGATTTTGAACTTATTTTTACCATGTTAGGTGAACGTTCTACCACAGAAATTCATCGTACCGAAAAATTGTATGGCGTACCTAAATTAAAGAGTGATGCCAAGGCTGGTGGTGATATTGCTGGTGGAGCTCGTCAGCAATTAGAAAAACGATTGGGTAAGTCGGTTGTTTCAAAGCGGAATTTTTTGAAACAATCAGATTCCAATAAGAATCAGAAAAAGTTGGAGTCGTAACTAATTTGGATGCAGATTTAGAGGAGGCAAACGGAATAGACTTTACATCTTCCCGCCGCCGTCTTTTTACTTTACGTGTGCGAACATACACTGCAAATCTTTCCTGGGCGAAGATTGACGCGCCATCCAATTTACGCTACTATACAAACCTTGAGCGCCACCATTCAGGGTTGGCGTTTTATTTTTATGAAAGATTATAAAGAATGGAATCTACTAAAACAGAAACTTGAAAACAGCAATAGATCCATCTATTTTCATAGCCGGGAAGTGTGGTGGTGCGCCATAGGTGTCAATATTGGCGTAGAAATTGATGGCAAAAATATGATGTGCGAACGGCCGGTTCTCATAGTCAAAAGATTTAATCGGCAAATGTTTTGGGGCGTACCCCTCACATCAAAGGAAAAAATTGGATTATTTTACCAAAAAATTAATCATGCGCATGGTCAGTCTTGGGGCACAATCTCACAACTGCGTTTGCTTAGTTGTAAGCGATTAATTCGTAAAATTGGCATGATACCGGTGGAGGATTTTACTGCCGTGAACAAATTAATTATCAGTATAATAAATCGAACCCCCAGTAATGGGGGTTCTCGGAGGCCGACAGCCTTTAGTATGTTCAGAGTAAAGTAATTTATTTTTTTTGTCAAGTAATTATGGACGCACTAGAGTAATTTTGGTTTGCGCAGAGAAATCAACGCTCCAATTAAACTCATTAGCATCCACATCACCGGTGTACCTTGCAGTAAGTTGTCGGAAACACTCATGGTTGCGTAGGCAAGCAGCATGGCACCTAAAATTAGTGAGTACCATTTTTGCCAAGCGGTTTTGGGCCAGGCGAGATAATTTTTTATTGTCTGAACACCTAAAGTCGCCAGAAAAACCAAATACGTCATCAAACCAATTAAACCAGTTTCAATTGCCAGTCGGAGATAATCGTTATGCGCCTCAGGATCATCAAACATACCAAAGTCGGTGCTTTGTTCGCGCAGAGTGACAAAATTACCTACACCAAAACCTAAATAAGGCCGTTCGAGTACGCGTGGTGCCATAGTTTTTATCACTTCCAGTCGCCAGTTAATGGAGTCGGCTTCTTCATTGCGGGTGGTAAAACGACCAATCAACGGAATGTCATAAAGATTCACATTAAAGTTATCTAGCGCCACTTGATTTATAAATTGCCCAAACACAAATAGCACGCTAATAACTGTGCCGGTTATTATCACGGCTTTGCGATAACGAACAATCCCTAGAATTCCTAAAATTATTCCCATACCAATCCAAGCCGCGCGTGTGTAAGTAAATAACAAGGCTAACGAGCCAAAGGTTAATATCCACGGGTAAAGCAAAGAGCGTTCGGGTTTTGGCGTGGCGATATATTTAACTAACATCACCGAGAGCACAAAGACTAAATAAAAACCAAACACATTAGGGTGACCAAGGGTGCCGTAAATGCGATTAGATAAATCAGCAAAAGATAAACCGCCGTTCGTTACTAGTTGATAAAAACCTACCAATATAGGAATGATTAGCGACCAGGCGGCGACATTAATAATGTGCACGATAAAATGTTTGTTGGTTTGGGCTAAGTGTTGTGCCACAATAAAAAAAACTGCCAGCGATAATAATCGGAGCCATTCGGAAATTGAGGTGGTGAGACTGAGGGTGGTAAGCATCGAAAGCGCCGAGACTAAAAGAAATGCAATCAATGGCCAGCGCCCGATAATAGTGCGGAAGCGGATACCATCGCGTAGCCAGACTAATCCTAACCAAGCGCAAACTAGAATGGCTAAAATGCCGTTCATGTTTAAAGTTAGACGGTCGAAGAAATTGACGCTATAACCAGAGAAGGTGTCAATCAGTGGGCGAATAAAAATCAATAACAATAAACCATATTCGGTTTTAATTAAAAAAATTGGTAGTACGCACAACACCGCTGTGGCGCCAACCACCACATAAACCGCGGGAGAGAAGAGAATAAAAAACAGCACCGCGACCAAAGCCAGCAGGCTGTAGAATATTATGAGCATTCGAATAAGAATAAGATCTTCGCGCATTACAGAAATAGTATCACATTTTAGTGAGTATTGCACTGGTTATTTTATGTCGCCGTTATTGTCAACGTTGTTTGTTCTATGCTCATTATTATGATATACTTTATTCATGTTACTCTTAAATTCGCAGCAAAAAAAGCAATTAGCTGATATTGCCAAGCAGTATGGTATGACTTTATTGTATATATTTGGTTCAAAGGCGCGTGGTGATGAGACCAAGGACAGTGACGTTGATATTGGTTACTCTACAATCACCAAATTATCATTACAACAGCAATTTGCTTTGCAAGAAGAATTACGACAGATTTTGCAGATTCAGCAGCCGATTGATTTGGTGAACCTGGCTAATGCCACACCACTATTAGCTTATCAGATTGTGCGCGAAGGACAGGTGTTGTTTTCACTGCCAGGTGTTGAAGATAGTTTTTACCAACGCACGATAAAAAATTATATTGATGCTCAACCACTTTTTCAAGCGACCAGACAATATGTTCAAGCCTATGCTAATCGCTAAAGTATTAGTGCGACAGAAATTAAAAAAGATCATTGCTGATGTTGAGTTGATTCGCACAGGATTGGCGCAGTATGAATATGAAGAACTTGTCGGTAATGAAGCCGCAATAACTACAATTGAACGTCGTCTGGAGCGTATAATTAACCGTTCGCTCGACATAAATTTACATTTGATTCGTGTCCTAGCTGTGCCACCGCCGGATGATTATAAAAGCTCATTCATTATTTTAGGCGAACATAATGTACTTGACCCAATGCTAGCTAGGGCAATTGCTCCATGCGTGGGTACGCGCAATATTTTAGTCCATGAGTATGATGATCTGAATAATGTGCAATTTTACGAGGCATTGCAAAATGCGGTGAAGCTATTTCCAGAATATGTTAAAGCGATTGAGCAGTATTTAGAGGGTATAGCTGAGTAACTCAGTTTTGATTTTTTCAGCTAAGATCATTTTAACCGATTTGGCTTTTGACCAATCAAGATAATCCGTTGAATTATGCGTTTGCCAAAAATTTGTGTTCAGCGGCTTCGGATTTGAATTTTGGGATTTTTTTAAGATGTTTTTTTAAACTAGCAATATATGCTGTAATCGCATCTTGAGCCATAATTTTGGCTTCAGCTAAATCTTTACCATAAGTAACACAACCTGGGAGCGAAGGTACAACTACGGTATAACCACCTTCTGGTTCCGGCTTAATAACAATGTTATAGGTAATGAAGTCTTTCATGGAATAACCTTATATAAAAAAATGCTTGAAGTCAAGCATAAATGAAGAGGACCCGCACGATATAACTAGTTTGTGGCT
>CAYYTZ010000086.1:0-1006 GCA_964474735.1 uncultured Gammaproteobacteria bacterium
AAAATTGCCACAACTATTAATACAGTGGCTGATTTAAATATCATTGCGCAACTTCAACAAAAGTACGGAAAAAAAATCATCGCCATTGGTATGGGCGAGTTAGGCATGATGACACGGTTATATAACAAATCGTGGTTAACTTTTGCCGCAATTTCTACTGCCAGTCAAACCGCCCCGGGCCAACTAACCGTTACGCAACTGCGTTCCAATACGCAGCTCTATGGGTTGATTGGTGATGATATCGCGCACAGTTTAAGTCCAAGTTTACACAACGACTGGTTTAAAAAACAACATTTGCCGCACCGTTATCAACTTTGGCAGGCAAATAATTTGCCGGAATTTATGGAGGTATTTAATTTTTTTCAATTACCCGGCGCTTCGGTCACTAAGCCGTTCAAAAAAGAGGTTATATCATATTGCAATAAATTAGATCGTCATGCTAAAGCCATTGGTGCAGTAAATACTTTGGTAAGGCGCGGCAAAAAGTTATACGGCTATAATACGGATTGGTTTGGCGTACAAAGCGCACTTGGCCAAACATTACACGATGCTCGGATTCTAATATTAGGCAGTGGAGGAGCTGCTCAAGCCGTTGCTTATGCTGCAAAACAAGCTCACGCAAACACCATAACGGTATTAGCCCACGCCGAGCTACCAACCAAACAGACAAATTTTGATGTCGTAGTTAATGCTACACCCGAGCGAAATAAATTATTACTTCCCGAAGTCGCTTTAAAAAATAAAATTGTAATGGATTGTATTTACAAACCTACAAAGTTATTGCGCGCGGCGCGTCAGTATCAGGCTAAACGTGTCATAGATGGCTTGCCTATGTTACGCGATCAAGCCAAAGAACAATTTCGGCTTTGGACCCGGCGCTAACGCTGTCGCACTCGGGCTTGATTTTTTCTCAAAAAAATGTTAAATTGTATATCTTATTATGCCTGGTAATACTTTTGGACAATTATTCCGTATCACCACTTGGGGGGAATCACACGGCCCAGCC
>CAYYTZ010000086.1:1016-5310 GCA_964474735.1 uncultured Gammaproteobacteria bacterium
GGCGTGATTGATGGCTGTCCGGCTGGCGTTGTGCTGTCCGAAGCCGACATTCAACCCGACCTTGATCGACGTCGACCCGGCCAAAGTATTATTACTACTGCTCGACAAGAAAATGACAAAGTCGAAATTCTTTCTGGTGTCTTTGAAGGTAAAACTACTGGTGCACCAATCAGTTTGATTATTTTCAACCAGGATCAGCGCTCAAAAGATTACGAACCATTAAAAAATGTTTATCGTCCGGGCCATGCCGATGAGGTGTATGATTTGAAATATGGTTTTCGGGATTACCGTGGTGGCGGCCGGTCCAGTGCGCGTGAAACTGCCATGCGCGTGGCTGCAGCTGCCGTGGCAAAAAAAATTCTTCCCTCAGCCACTAAAGTAATTGCTTATACAAAACAGCTTCAAGACATAATAGTGGAAGAACCGCATTTCGATGAAATTGAACAAAATCCCGTGCGTGCCGCCGATAATACCAAAGCCGCTGCGATGGTTGAGCTCATCAAAATCGCCAGTCGTAACCAAAATTCTTTGGGCGGCATTATTGAAATAGTAGTACAGGGTTGCCCGCCGGGTTTAGGTGAACCGGTCTTCGATAAACTTAAAGCCGATTTAGCTAAAGCCCTGTTGAGTATCAACGCCGTGGTAGCATTCGAATACGGTGCCGGTTTTCAAGTGGCCCAACTTACCGGTCAGGAACATAATAAAATAGAAGTTGGCATGTACGGTGGTATTTCCAACGGCCGCCCCATAATAATGCGGGTGGCGGTTAAACCGACCGCTTCCATTGGTATTGGTGGTCGGCATGACCCTTGTTTATTGCCACGGGCCGTACCAATTTGTGAGGCCATGGTTAATTTAGTGTTAGCGGATCATTATTTACGTCAGCAAGTAGCTCGTCAGTCCTATGTCGTGCAGTAATACAGAACCAGTTGTAGTGGAATTGCATTCAGAATATATCTTACATGAAGAAGATAGGGCATTGATTTCTGCTTTTGAATTTAGATTAACCAATAGTATGTGGATGTTGGATATGGCACTCGATTGGCTCAAAGATTGCCCTCATTCACCCAAAATAGTGGCTAATATCACACAATTCGATAGATATTTTCGAGCGCCCCGTCAAGCTATCATCGAAACGGTACCCCGTTTGGCCGCCAGTAAAAATAGAGATATTCGGGCTTTAGTCCCACCATTAAATAATGTAGTTACGCAGTTAGATGATTTAACTCAAAGGTTAAGTGCGTATCTGGCGCAGCCAGCAGCAACAGAAGCCGCTCAAGCATTGTATGAAGCCTATCAAACAATTTACGCAAAAGTTTTGCCTTTAAGTGAAGCAGTTGGAAATAATCCGGCTTATCGAGCGTATAAAAAATATATCAAAGAAAACCAATTAGAAGATAGTCGTGTAACGCTAGATTTCGAACTTGAGTATAGTGAAGAGGTCGAATAGATAATTAGCTTTGCATTTAATATGAAAATAGCCCTAGCCGGAATTAGTAGTAGTTTTACCCACGAAGCCGGAGAATTGTACCGCACGGCCCATGAATTATCGGCTGCTGAAGTTGAGTATATTTTTAATAATGATAGCATCGGAGCGCTCGCTGCCTTGCACGCTGGTTTAGCCGATAAAGCCATCATGCCCATTCATAACGTGACTGGTGGTTTAGTACACATGACATTGGAGGCAATGGGTAAATATACTTTTCGAGTGGAGGAATGGTTTGGTTTGTCGGTGCAACAATGTTTATTGGTTAAACCAGATACCGACCCAGCTACATTAACCCAAGTAGTTTCGCACGATCAAGGTTTACGTCAATGTCAGCGTTATTTAGAGCAGACATGGTCAAATTTAGAACAACACCCCTACCCCGATACCGCTTTAGCTGCCAAAGATTTGGCCAGTGGCAAATTACCAAATACCACCGCCGTGATTGCATCTAGTCTGGCGGCCAAACAATATGGCTTAGAGGTGTTAGCCAAATCTATCCAGGATAATAAAGATAATCAAACAACCTTTATCGTCGTCTCATTATGAAAATAGGTATTATAGGGCAAGGCCGTTTTGGTTCACTGCTCACAAAACATTTATCTACCGATAACGAGATATTTACTTTTGGTCCGGGCGCAGCGGCCGATAAAAAAACTCCAGAGCAAATTGTGCAATGTGATTTACTTATTTTTGCCGTACCTAACCGCGTATTGGAGTTGGTAATTGTTGAATATAAAAAATTTATTCAGCCGCATACTATTGTGATGGATGTTGGGTCGATAAAAGTTTTACCGTGTCAGATTCTACAAAAGCATTTTCAAGCGAATTTTTTAGGAACCCATCCACTGTTTGGGCCGGATAGTGCCAGCGTTTCTTGGCAGGATAAAAAAATGGTGTTTTGTCGTTTGAACATTAGTGATGAAGCCTATGCCACGGTGCAGCAATTATTCTGTCAGCGCGGAGTGGTGATTTTTGAAATAACCCCAGAGTATCACGATCAAATGATGGCTAATACGCAGATGTTGGTACATTTTATTGGGCGAGTATTGGAAGGCATAGAACCGCACGATATCTCTACCCCAGATTATGAAAAATTATTAGCCATGATGGAGCGGGTCAAACACGATACCTACGAATTATTTTATGATATGCAGAATTTGAATCCGTTTGCGGCGGCAGTCCGAGGTAATTTTTCCCGTAAAGTTTTGCAACTGCAATATGATATTACTCAACACACGGCTACGCCATTAGGTTTGCCAGAGTTGCGTCAGCAGATAGATGAGATTGATGAATCAATTGTGGCCTTAATCGGCCAACGTTTTGCTGTAGTGAAACAGGTCGGTGAACGCAAGAGGTTAGATAATATAACTATTCAAGATCCTAAACGTGAAACTGAATTGTTTTTACGTTTAAATAAACTGGCCCAAACTTATAATGTTCCTGTGGAAATAGTCACTCATGTTTACGATTTCCTGATGAGTGAAGCCAGAAAGCAGCAAGCCAAATAAACGCTGAGTAATTTATTGGCGGCTGAAGTATTCTTGCATCGGCTCAAAGTAGTGTTCTTTCCAACCGTCTCGGTAAGAGGCTTCTTGAGTTTTTGGTGTGCCGACGTGTTTTAAAGTAAGTTTAGTGCCGGTTTTGGTTTTGGCTAATGTAATCGTTAAAATTGAATCTGGATCCTTATCAGCAAATTCACCGGTGCGCCAAGTTTGGACAATCTGTTTATCTTTAGTTAGTTTTACATATTTTCCCCAAATGTAACCGTTCCAAGCGGTAAATTTGGCGCCTACTTTAGCACAACCAGTAGCTTTGCCACCGGTCATAGCTGTGTGTTTTGCTCCGCTTAGCCAAGCCGAATAAATTTGTTGTGGTTTGGCGGGTAAGGTTGTTGAAAGTGTAATCATGTGGCCTAGTATAGCATTATTTAGTTGCTGTGGAAAACTCATACTAAAAAGCTTTACAAATTTTTTCAACCTGTTAGGCTTTTCCCAAGTATGTTTAACCAAGCTTGGTCAACAACGAATCTCATTAACACTCTTCATCGTACAGTGAAGAATGTTTGCGTGACAATTCGTCCATACGTTGATCCAGCGGGTAGAACATACTAACCTAGAGCCAAGATAATAAAAACTCCAAAATAGGCTCCAGGAAAAGATAAAAGTATGTAACCCGCTAACTAAGCGGGTGTTTTGTTAAACAGGAGGTGTTCTTTACAACCTAGGTAACGTTAAGGATAATTCGATGTTTTGTTAGAATGCGACTGGAAGGCGAGTTGATAGCTAAAAAAATGCTGTCACTTCACTTTCCGGTCGTGCAACAGTAACGCCGGATTCCCGGGCCTAAAAAGCCCATCACAACTAGCTCCTAACGGGAGACTACCATGCGAGTTTCGCCCGCCCCTATGGCCGAGACACGATCATCGCTCGAGTTCGACAAATCCTCGAACTTTTGTCCACCCCCCAGTCGGGAGGTGCTTCTTCGACGAGAGCAATCCATGTTGCCTTCAGATGATGAGGTTGGTCGCTTGGCGATCAAGCAGGAACATCTGGAAGGAGGGATCGACGGAAATTCCGTCGAATAGGACGCAAGAGACTAGGTGGGTAGCCGTCTACCTGGGTGATGGCCGCACGGTCATCACGGGGTAACACGCATTCGCGTCTCCCCACTCATAAGGCCACCCTCACCCGGCCTTAACGTTACCCCTCTCATTTTGCACTGCTGCCTAAAGCAATGTAGATAAGATGTATCACTAGACCTGTTGCCATTTAATCTATTCCACAAACAACCCGAACAGAACCGAAG
>CAYYTZ010000087.1:0-5298 GCA_964474735.1 uncultured Gammaproteobacteria bacterium
CTGGTGGTTTGCATGGAGTGGGTGTTTCCGTAGTGAATGCTTTATCTGAAGATTTGATTGCGCAAGTGAAGCGTGACGGCAAGTTATATGAGCAAAAATATAGCCAAGGAAAGCCCAGGGGAAATGTAAAAGTGGTCGGAAAATCGACGGAAACTGGCACGATTATTATTTATCGAGCGGATCACACAGTGTTTACCGTGCATGATTACGAATGGAAATTTATTCTGGAGCATTTACGTCAGCAAGCGTATTTAACCAAGGGTTTAAAAATGGTGGTAACGGATGAACGTAATGCCGACGCCGTTCAATCCTATGTTTATTATTTTGAAGGTGGTGTGGCTTCTTATTGCCGACACTTAAATCGTCACAAAGAAGTTAAACAGGAAAAAGTTTTTTACGTCGAAAAGGATGTCGATAATATTAAAGTGGAAGTGGCCGTGCAGTATAGTGGAGATTACAACGAAGTCGTTTTTGGTTTTGCGAATAATATTTATACGATTGAAGGCGGTATGCATGTACAGGGTTTTCGCACAGCCTTGACTCGCTCACTTAATGCCTATGCGCGCAAACATGGTTTTTTGAAAGAAAAAGATGCCAATTTACAAGGTGAAGATGTGCGCGAAGGTTTAACCGCGGTAATTTCGGTTAAATTACCGGAACCGCAATTTGAAGGACAAACTAAAGCTAAGTTAGGCAATGCCGAAGTAAAGCCGATTGTCGAGTCCGTCTTTGGTGATTATTTTGCAGCTTTTTTGGAAGAAAATCCACATGATGGGCGTGAGATTATTAGTAAGTGTTTAATTTCTCAGCAAGCGCGTGAAGCCGCTCGGGCCGCACGTGATACCGTGTTGCGCAAGGGTGCGTTAGAAGGAATTACTTTGCCGGGTAAATTGGCGGATTGTTCATCGCGGCATCCGGAAGAATGTGAATTATATATTGTAGAGGGTGATTCGGCTGGTGGTTCGGCCAAACAAGGTCGAGAACGTCGTTTTCAAGCGATTCTGCCATTGCGCGGTAAAATTTTGAACGTAGAAAAATCTCGGTTGGATAAAATGTTGGCTAATAATGAAATAAAGAGTTTGATTATTGCTATGGGCACAAACATTGGTGAGCAGTTTGACATAGCTCGACTGCGTTACAATCGAATAATAATTATGACCGATGCTGATGTAGACGGAGCGCATATTAGAACTTTACTTTTAACCCTGTTTTTCCGTCATTTTCCGGATTTAATTCATCAAGGGCATATCTTTATTGCGCAGCCGCCGTTATATCGAGTAAGTAAAGGCAAAGAAGTGCACTATGCCTTTAGTGATGGAGAAAAAAATAAAGCCGTAGCTGAATTTACCAAAGATCTGACCGCTAAAGCTGCCGGGAAAGGTGCCAATAAAAAAACGGTTATTGAGGAAAGTACACCAAAGGTTACCGAAGCTGGCGAAGAAGCCAATGCCGGCGAAACTGGAGTTGGTCAAAATGTGGCTGGGGTAAATATTCAACGCTATAAAGGTTTGGGTGAAATGAATCCGATTCAATTATGGGAAACTACAATGGATCCGGCCTCACGGGTAATGCAAAAGGTGACTATAGAAGATGCTGCCAAAGCCGATGAGATTTTTGACATTTTAATGGGCAGTGAAGTTGCCCCCCGCAAGCGGTTTATTCAAACGCGAGCTAAGTCCGTCACCAATTTAGATATCTAAATTTACTACTAGGGCGCGCTCATCCAGAGAACGCAGCGGGTACACTACGAACGACTTAGTTATACGCTAAGTGAGTGGTGTGCTCGCGAGTCACCCTGGGCTGTGCGCGCTCTATTCGCCGTTTGGGTTTGACACAAAAAAGGTCACAGTGTATAGTGCACTCTGGCCCTCGGGCCTTTTTAAATTCGCTAATAATATTTCTTTGTGGCAGTCTCGCCGGTAACCTATCTTAAGAATTCCTGGACGGAACTAAAAAAAGTAACTTGGCCAACCCGCAGCCAGGCGATGCGTAGTACCGGTATTGTGGTTGTATTTAGTGTGACGGTAGCTGTCTTCTTGGGACTGATAGACTATCTGTTTACCCTGGGTCTTAATTTAGTTATTGAACAATTGAACAAGTAACCTAAATATGCCAAAACAAACTGGAGCACAAGGTCGTCGTTGGTACGTTCTACACACCTATTCGGGTTACGAAGAAAATGTGTCGGACAATTTACGGCAACGTATCGAATCAATGGACATGCAGGATAAAATATTTAATGTTCTTGTACCAACCGAAAAGAAAATTAAGATTAAAAATGGTAAACGTAAGGTTATTACCGAAAAGATTTTTCCAGGCTACGTTTTGGTCGAAATGATTGTAACTGATGATTCTTGGTATGTTGTGCGGAATACGCCTAATGTCACAGGATTCGTTGGTTCCGGCACAACCCCAACACCAATTTCTGAGGCCGAAGTGAAAGAATTGCAGCGGCGCATGGGCATTGATCAACCAACTATGAAAGTAGATTTAAGTGTTTCCGATCCAATCCGTATTATTGACGGGCCATTCAAAGATATGGAAGGAAAAATTGCTGAAGTTGATGAGATCCGTGGTAAAGTCAAAGTGCTGGTTTCCATGTTTGGTCGGGAAACCCCAGTTGAATTAGATCCATTACAAATAAAGAAACTATAATTTATGGCTAAGAAAGTAAAAACTCAAATTAAACTGCAAATTCCGGCAGGTAGCGCTAATCCAGCGCCACCAGTTGGTCCAGCGCTTGGTCAACATGGCGTGAACATTCAAGAGTTTTGTAAACAATTTAATGAACGCAGCCAAGATCAACGTGGTAATATTTTACCGGTCATCATTACTGTCTATGAGGATCGCAGCTTTAATTTTATTCTCAAAACACCACCAGCTTCCGACTTAATTAAAAAAGCCGTGGGTATTCAGAAAGGTTCCGGTAAACCGTCCACCGAAAAAGTCGGTAAAATAACCCAAAAACAATTACGGGAAATCGCCGAAAAGAAAATGCCAGATCTTAACGCTAACGATATTGAAGCAGCCATGAAAATTATTGCCGGAACAGCTAAACAAATGGGTCTAACTATCGAATAATCATTATGCCGAAACGTTCTAAACGCTACACCACAGTTGCAAAAAAAATTGATGCGAAAAAATCGTACTCGGTAGCCGAGGCCGTTGCCTTGCTTAAAGAAGCGCCAACTAAATTCGATAGCAGCATTGAATTGCATGTTCGGCTGGGGATTGATCCAAAGAAGTCCGATCAAACTGTGCGCGGTTTTGTTCAGTTACCACATGGCACAGGCAAGGTTAAGCGCATTATTGCTTTTATTGGTAGTAATGCCGAAGCCGACGCCAAAGCCGCTGGTGCCGATATTATTGGTACTCCAGAGTTAATTCAAGCCATTAAGACGACCGGTAAAATTGACTTTGATGTGGCCGTGGCAACGCCGGACATGATGAAACAACTTGCTCCGATTGCTCGTATTTTGGGTCAAAAAGGGCTGATGCCAAATCCAAAAACTGATACCGTTGGTCCAGATGTTAAAAAAATGATTACAGCCCTTAAAAAAGGTAAGGTTAATTTTAAAAACGACGCCACCGCCAATGTGCATTTAGCTGTGGGCAAACTATCTTTTGAGGCCGACCAATTAGTGGAAAACGTCAGAATGACCATTGAAGCTCTACGAAAAGCTAAACCGGCCGGTTCTAAAGGTCAATATTTACGTTCAGTTACTTTGACGAGTACCATGGGCCCAGGAGTGGCCATTTCAGTGGCAGCTTGATATACTAGTCCCATGAAACAGCCTCGACCTGATCTTGACCGGTATTTTCTGGATATTGCTCAGGTTGTAGCAAAACGGGCAACCTGTGACCGCGCTCATATTGGCGCGGTTTTGGTTAAGGACAAATATATTATTTCAACCGGATATAACGGGGCGCCACACGGCTTACAGCATTGCGATGAAATTGGACACGAAATGGAGAACGGACACTGTGTTAGAACCACGCACGCGGAACAAAATGCAATTATTCAAGCCGCCGTTCATGGCAGTTCTACTCAAAATGCCACGTTATATTGTACACATTCTCCCTGTAAAATTTGCACAAAACTCATTTTAAATGCGCATATTATTCGGGTGGTGGCGGCATCATTTTATCGAGACGAAAGTATTCCAGCAATGTTTAAAGAAGCCGGAGTGGAATTTGTTCTTATTGCCGAAGAGCCATTAGCTTAGCGCTGTATGGTTATTGCCTTAACGGGAGAAAAATTAGCGGGCAAAGGTACAGCGGCCGCCTATATACTTAAACATTATCAAGCTCGCGTCATTAGATTTTCTCAGACCTTAAGCGATATTCTGACTAGATTACACCAACCCAACACCAGAGAAAATTTAGTGCATTTAGGCACTAACCTGCGTCAAATATTTGGAGATGATATTTTGGCCCAAGTTGTGCAAGAAGACATTCTAACCGCTCCACACGATTTATGGGTGGTTGATGGTGTGCGTTATATTTCTGAACATGAAATATTAGCCCAAGTGCCGGATTATTATTTATTAAATATTACTGCCCCCATAGAATTACGTTGGCAACGCACTCGACAACGCCAAGAAAAAGTTGATGAAGCCACTATGACGTTAGCTGAATTCACGGAACGTGAACATGACAAAACCGAACAGCAAATTTCCGCTGTCCAGGCGCAAGCTTCTTTTACAATAAACAATACCGGCTCGTTTCAAGATTTGTACAATAAAATAGATCAATGGCTGCTGAACGTGCGCCACATTGGATAGGGTGGTTACTGTTGGCGATAGTCACTAATTGTTTGCCGACTCTAGCGCAGGCAGATGAGAATGTTATATATCCTTTGTCGTCGTGGCAAGTAACAACAAAACACGGCGAAGATCTTGGTGGTTTATATCATATGGGGGTTGATGTCGGAAACGATTTGGGTGCGGGTGCACCGGTTTATGCTGTGGCCGATGGCATTGTGCGAGAAGCGCAAGAACGGACGCAGTTTGGCTTGGTAGTTTTGGTTGAACATTTTCCGGCCGAAGGCTCAAGCTACGTTTCGCTCTATGGCCATTTGGATTCAACCCAAGTTTTAGTAACACCCGGACAAACTGTAACAGCCGGGCAGCAGGTTGGAGTTTTAGGAACATCAGATAATAACGGCGGGTGGACACCGCATTTACATTTTGGTATTCACAAATCGCCCTACACGGGAGTTTGGGTTTATTATGGACACGTGCAGAATGCCGCTACGGCTGACGAATGGTATGATCCTGAGACATACATTCCTAAACA
>CAYYTZ010000088.1:0-5224 GCA_964474735.1 uncultured Gammaproteobacteria bacterium
GGATGAACCCCTCCGTCGGCACCAGTAAGCTAAAGAAAAAACAGTATATCTGCTTTTTTAGATTGGTTGATTTTGTAATAAGGGACGAAGCGGACAACCGTAAAATAATGGCGTAGTTGGTAGTTGCGCTAAAGAGGGGTGCTATATTTACGAATCAATTCTGTGATAGCACTAACGACTTGAGTCTTAAATGTTGGGTCACTTTCTGCCACCCACCTAGCAAAATTGTAGAGTTGTTGATTATCAATATTCAGCCATCTATTATTTTTATATAACAATGTCAGTAATGTCATAACCGCTATTCTTTTATTGCCATTCTGGAATGGATGATCTTTTATCATTAAATAAAATAAGATGGCCGCTTTATTTTGCATGCCGGGATATAAATCTTTTTGGCCAAACGTATGTAACGGTGATTTTAAGCAAACTTCAAGTTTTGATGGAAACCGAGTGTTAAAGTCTGGTATTGGTTCATCCCACAGCATGAGTTCCATAGCCAAGGCGTGTGCAACATATTCAACTTCCGCAATGGTTAAGTAGCGCATGATTATTCTTTTGATAAGAGCTTAAACGCTTTGTGATATTGGTTTGCGGCTTTTTTTACGATGATGTTAATTTGAGCTTTATCGTCTTTTGACAATTCTCCCACCAAGTCACCATAACGAATTACATAATTACGGCCAATTTTCTTTGCTTTAACTTCGCCAGACTGTATTCTTCTAAACAAGGTCACGCGGGTTACGCCAAACAATTTAGCAGCCTCTGCTGTTGATAATAAAGTATCGTTTGAATAGACTGTATTGGATGTTAACATATGAATATAGTAACATATGTTACTATATCTGTAAAGTAGGTAACATATGTTACTGTCTACCTAGGAACCGTAACTACCCCTGCTTTACAATAAGCTTGGATATTTGAACAAATGCGGTCTATAATAATTTGTTTAGTAGCGCCACGCGCCAGTTCTGGTTTAAGATGATTACTCACCAACGGCTGTAGCACTACTTGGAGCTGTGAATCACTAATACTACCAGCCACCAATAACCCTTGTTGCGTTTCCTGCGAAAAAGACTGATCGAAAACAAAATTACCAAGTGAATATAATACCAATGTTTTTGCACCATTGGTTGCTGTGATAACTTGCGCATCTTGTACCACATGTGGATGCATACCAATTATTAAATTTGCGCCAGTCGTTACCCAATCCGTAGCTAATTGTTCTTGCTTGCTAGAATGAGTGGTTTGATACTCATTACCCCAATGCGGCAAAACAATCACAAAACGACCAGCTGTGCTTTCTGTTTTAATCAAATCGGTTAAACCAGAAATATCTCCATCAAACACATTTACTGCTATCAGACTAATTATTATTCCACCACGATCATAGCGTTTAACTGAAGTATCATTAATTCCAGCTGGGTCACCAACCCAATCTATAGCAGCCTCGTCTAATAATTGTCTGGTAGTAACCAGACCGCTTTGCCCATGATTAGCAGTGTGGTTATTAGCCAAACCAACTGTAGTCACTTTTAAATATTTCAACGCCGCGATACTTTCTCGCGAAAACAGAAAACTTAAATTATCCGGCTGACGTTCTTGCGTTATTGTTTGATCACTCACGGGGCCCTCCAGATTTAACCACGAAATATCTGTGCCCCAAAATACTCGATTACCTAAGTTACTAAACAGTTCTTTATAATTATCATTTTGAAACTGATAGCCAATCTCTCGCCCCAACATAGCATCTCCCGCAAACGTGAAAGTCATGGCTGGTTCAATAAAATCGTTTGAATTAGTAGGCTTTTCCGTTGCCGTTTTAGCCTGATAATACCCAAAAATATGTGAAGTGGTTTCGCCTTCCGTATCACCAACTAGGGTGCCAGAATTGGTATGGTTAAATTGCACGAATTCAGGCAATGATTCTAGTTTTGCCCATTCCATTAGTGCAAATAAACTCGGCTGAGAGTCCACTTCAATCTGCCAGACGGCATTTTGATCCTGCTCGGTTAAAACTCGCAAAGTAGTTTGATCGTGTATGTTTGCCACAGCGGCTGGTAAATAATGTGACATATCAACCGATGCAATTACACCACAAGAATCTGCGCACGCTGTGTTTAGCGTCGCCATTAATTGTTCCACAGCGTCTGCCGAAGTTGTATCACGAAAAATTATCGGTACCAGTTGTGCTTCAGGAAAATAATTTCTGATATCTCTTAGTAAATTACTAACCCCATGTTCATTATTAAATACGGACGAATCAATTGTTACTACGTTCGCCTCAATTAAAGTTTGTATTAGTGATTGATCGGGCTCAATCGTGTTTGTGCTATTATTTAATGTCCAAGTTTTGTCAGTAGTTAAAATCCCAGCCTTCCCCGTGGAAAAATGATTTGGTGATAACACAATAATGGTTTGCGGTTGCGTTCGAACGGCAGCTGCGGAAAATAATTCGGCTCGCTGTTCAGCGACTAAATTATGATGCGGCACTACAATGGCCAGTGGCTTTTGCGCTAATTCCGGCGTTAGATTAGCCATGCTAGCCGACGTTTTTGGCGAACTTATTTCGCTAGGCAGAATCAACCCAAAATAGTATCCTGTGCTGCCAGCCACGATAAAACTACTAAAAATTATTGTCCAAGTAGCAAGCCGCCCCATTCTACTAAAGTAAAGCCAGTCCGTTTAATTGCTTGAAATTGTTGTGGTAGTAAATTGTTTTCTGCTGTAGTTTGTCCAGAAAAATCCAAGAACACGCGAATAACGGTGTTTGGGTTTGGTTGAACAGATAAGGGAGCTAATTTATTCATCTGTTCTGTAGTTAACCAGCTTAACCGGATATAAGGTGTTTTTGGCATCCGCGGCAACCAAAATTCTAAAAAGTCAGCCGCCTCTTGATTGTTTAATCCTTGCGCCGCTAAATCGCTGCGTAATTCTTGTTCAATATTTTGGGTGGCAACTACTCTGCCTGTGGTAATTCGTGGATAAGAACCATAGCCTTTCCCTTCCCAGTATAAACTATTCACCGTTGAACCATCAGTTAAAGATAAAATACCGTTCGGTTGAGCAGTTACTTTCCAACCATCATCATAAGCCGGTTCACTAATGCGAATATCTGCCCCAACCTGTACACCTACTGCTGTAGTTTCGGTTGGATAAAGATATATTACCGGTTTACCACATTCTACTAATGGAGCATAATCGTTATCCATAAACACTAGATAATCATTCTGCTTATCCTGCCAGATAATCAAAGGCCTGATCGCAATAAATTCTTCATAAGAAAGTAGTGTTGTAGTTGAACCATCATGATCTCGGCCTAATTTGTATGTTTCATAGGCGTTCAGTAGTACTGAACTTTCTGGGTCAAGAATAGTATATAAAGGATCACCACTAGGGGTTGTGGCCACTTGAGTCATCGCCTCAGCTGTCATATCTACTAAATATTGATCGCCCTCAGTATTACCACAACTACCTACAACCATTCCAGGGAAATATGTTCGATCCGCTAGATCTTTATCTTCATCATCAAATTCGGCAATTAATGAATTATCATCAGCAAAAAAATCTTTCTTCACTTCGTATCGTACAGTAGAGCCATCGGCCATTTTTAATATATAAGACTTGGCTTCAATAGAACCATTAGCTTCGGTAGTTTCTATGGCGGTTGTATCCACATACATCATGCCATATGGAGTCTCGCCAACTTCAGCAAATGGATTGGCGGGATCATCATTTTCTTCGTCGAATAATAGTTCGGTTGTAAATGGCAACCAATTTTGTTTGAAAATTATGTCGCCAACAGCAATTTGACCTGGATAATCTAAAGCTTGATAAACTGTTGTATCGTCTAGTTGTACATTTTCGGCTAAGGTGGCAGCGGCCTCATTATTATGTGAGTAAAATGCCTCTGAATGATTTACTAATAAATAATAGGCTCCAGTAGCATCTTTTCTAAAACGATTAACTTCAGTACCCATCGTCTCGCGATTAAAATATATAATTTCTCCACCATCAGCTAAGTCCGCCACTTTATAATAAGTATCACCATCGCCAAAATCAGCCGAATCGGCAAACAACATTAAATTGTCTAACGGCTGTGGTTTTGTTAACCAAGTTACACCTGCGTCTACCACTGCAGTGACGGTTGTAATTGTGGCGTTGGTATTGTTCTTGTTGGTTGTTACCGCCACGCTGGCATTGCTATCACTATTGCCATTTGAATTTATTACTGCGCTCGTGTTCACATTTGTATTAACAGTTTTCGCAACATTATTGTTTGTGTTAGTGTCCGTTTGGTTTGTAGTGGTACGCCGACTCACCCCAAAAGCATATCCTCCCACTACTAACACAACCACACCTAACACGATTGTAATGATAATGAGGGCGCGGGGAATTTTAATATTAGTCATAACAAAAGTTAACTGATAAGTTTTTGAAATAATTTATGTAAACGGCTGGCTAATTCGCCCAGACTCTCACCGGCGATTGGCGTAAACTGGCGTGACGCAAAAGTTATATTTAATTCACCACAATCATGTAGACCAATCCAGTTTAATAGATTGCGTAACTGTTCGGCCGCCCGCGCTCCACCAATGGCACCAGGCGAATAACTAACAATAATAAACGGTTTCTTTTGCCATGGCTCCCATAAATAATCGATGGCATTTTTCAAAACACCAGGATATGAGTGATTATACTCTGGCGTAACAAAAATAAACGCCGCACAGTTGGAAATTTTTTCAAACCACTGTTGCGCTACCGGGTTAGTGTACCGACCATGCAAAGCTGACGGCGTCTGGGCTTCATCAAAAAATGGCAACACATAATCACGCAAATCAAGTAATTCTAGCTCCGTGTCAGGTTGCGGTGGTATGTTGGTTTGTACCCACTTAGCCACGGTTTCGCCAAAACGCTGTTGGCGGGTTGAACCTAAAATAATTGCAATCTGTTTCATGGGTTGACTATAGCAAAAAACCCCTTTGTCTGCTAGAATTGTGACTACTTTTCCTTTGCCGCGATGGTGGAATTGGTAGACGCACTAGCTTCAGGTGCTAGCGAGCTCACGCTCATGAGGGTTCGAGTCCCTCTCGCGGCACAGTACGCTCCTGAAAAAACTGTTTAATAATTAAGACGATTTGTTTTACTGCTAGGTAAAGGGACGAGAAGGGCAGCAGCGAGACAACGGTGTAACCGGCAGTCAAGCGCCGCTGGAACTGACGGTGTC
>CAYYTZ010000089.1:0-5220 GCA_964474735.1 uncultured Gammaproteobacteria bacterium
GCTTAATTTACCGGTAGTTTTATCTTCTACTTTAATAATGTGATAACCAAATTGAGTTTGTACAACATCTGGTACTACTGCACCCACTTCGCCATTAAAAGCCGCCTCTTCAAACGCTGCATCCATTTGACCGCGCGAAAAATAGCCTAATTCTCCACCTTCAGTAGCGCTGACAGTATCTTGGCTATTGTCTTTGGCCAATTGAGTAAAATCATCGCCAGCCTTGGCTTTATCCAATAACTCCTGGGCGTTGGTTTTATAGCCGTCGTTCAAACTTTGAATAAATGAACGCTGATCATCGGTTAATGGTGCTGGCTCAGCCTCAACCTTAAATTCCAACGTTGGTGTTTCTCCAATTCGTTTAATTGCCTCATTTACATCGGTAATGCCCGGTAATTCCACTAAAACCCGCCATTTATCGCCGGATTTGCTGGTTTGAATAACCGGCTCAGATACACCAAAAGCGTTAATGCGGCGTTCAATGACATCGCGCACACCGGCTAAAGCGTCAACTTCTTGGCCCGGTGTAATGGCCGATAAATCCGCTTCGTACACTAAAGACGTACCACCTTGTAAATCCAAACCCAATTGTACTTTAATTTCGCGGACCAATTTGCCCTTCCACCAGATATCTGGACCACTTGGATAATCCACGGCCGCAGCAACAATCGTCAACACGAAAATCCCACTCAGCGCTAACCATAATTTTTGTCGTACAGTCATACCGGCGTAGTATAAATTAAAATTTCCGTTTCCACAACCAGACTCCTCCACCCGCCAAACCCAATACCACTACACCACCCAAAATATACCAAATATATGCCGGCCAGCTTTTATCAGTCACCCGGTCCTCGAGTAATTGAGAATTACGTTCTTGACTAACTGTATCTACACTAAAACTGCCATCAGCCTGGAGTTGTAATTCCTGAAAGGTCCGATTATTTGATCCATCACCGGCTGGAGCGGTAGACACGTTCGGTACGGTATAGGTTTGCGAGGCAGCTTGCTTGTATTTTTGCAAAGTGACTTGATCTATTACACCAGCAACGCGCGGATACCCTTCCGGTAATTTATAGATTGTCATGGTGATCTGCGCTTGACTGGCAAATTGAGCTAGGCTGCAGCGATTAGCTTCACAGGTATATATTGTGTCATCGTCGGCGACTGTATAGACATAATTATCCTTACCTTGGTCTTCAATATTAGCTCCTTCGTATATTAAAACAATATCTGTAGTTTGTGGAACTGCTCCGGCTAGGGCAGTATGTGATAATAGCAGAATCAACCAAAACATATTAATTTTCTACAATTACCGGATCGCCAACCACGGCCCAATTATATAGCCACTCCGCATTTTTACCGTCGATATTTACACAACCATGACTCATGCGATGACCAAAATTGTTATGCCAATAGGCATAGTGCAAATATTGATGATCAGATGAATTAAATAGTAAATTCCATTTTACGTTTTTAAGATCATAATTATCGGGATGATTTTCTCCGTATTCCCATTTATAATCTTTATTATAAATCTTCTTAAGAACACTAAATTCACCTAAAGTTGTAGGATATTTACTAATGCCGGTCGAAACATAAAATTCACGAACTAACTCACCATACTCATACACCCGAGCTTTTTGATCGGAAATATCAACACCAATGTATCGTACCATATCAACTCGACCAGCTGATCGATTTTTTCCGGGGACAGTTACCCATTCGTCCGTACCATTTCCATCAATATCTCCACTGACAATATTTAAACCACCTCTAAAATCATCAGCATAGGCAAAAAATCCACCACTCATTTGCGCACCATATCCTTCGTAAAATAATACTTGCGGACCAGCGCCTTGTCTGGGGCTAACCGCCACTTCATCTTTACCGTCACTATCTAAATCGCCGGCCCCAACCACCACACCGCTGTATAAACCGTCAAAAGTTATCCATTCACCTAAGATAGTACCGTCATTTTTATATACTTTTACCCAACCTTCACCAGCGGAATTAATAGACATAACCAACTCTTCATCTTTGCCGCCATCAACGTTAGCCGTGGCAAGGCCTACTCCACCTTTATTATCTGGGGCGAACGGACGAAATTCTGCGCCTAAAAATGTGCCCTTACGATCAAATAAACGCACGTGTGGTGAACCTCCGGGTCCAGCCGCGGCAGCAATTTCAAAAGTACCATCACCGTTATAGTCACCCACTGTTACGTCTACTCCGCCACGAAAAGAAGAATCAAAAGCAAAAAAACCGGAAGTGAATTTCGCGTTTCCATTGGCATCGAATACCCGTACTTGTGGTCCGCCACCCGGTCCAACTCCAGTTATAATTTCGGCTTTCCCGTCTTTATTTAGATCACCAACCGCCACGTGCACGCCAGTTTTTAAAGAAGCGTCATAAGCAAACCATTGGCTTAATAATTGGCCTTCACCGGTAAATACTTGAACTAACGGGCCGCCACTGCGACCGGCACCAACAACAATTTCATCTTTTCCGTCACCATTAATATCTCCCATGGCCACATCCAAACCACCATCAAATGTACCGTTAATGGCGTTAAAACTATTCAGCTGAGTAAAATCTGAGCCAAAAACGCGCACTTCCGGAGCCATGGTATCCACCGCCAAAACTAATTGAGGTAATGCAGCCAAGGCTAAAGCTGCCATGATTTTATATTTCATGGCCTGACTATAACATTATATTTGGGCTTTGGGTAGAGAGATTAAGCCGTTCGCATGGTATCCCACTCTTGCTCCATGTCAATTAGTAATTGCTCTTCTGGAGTCAATTCTTGCTGCAAAGATAGTTTTTTTATTATTGCTCTTTGCTTATCTTGGGTTGTAACAAACAACGCCTGCATGGTTAACATAAATTTCGGCCCATGATCCATAGCCGCATTATGAGCCAACTCGTGCGTACCAACGCTGATGGCTTCGGAAAAAGCCACTTTTAATAACGCTGCGTTAAAACCAATCGCTTTTGTACCAATATTTACTCCATAACTACCTGTACCTTCATAAAGAAAAAAATCATTTGGTATTGCTGCGCCGGTGGCTATATGTAAATAGCTGCGTAGTAATGCTAATTGGGATAATTCTTCTGTATTTGGAGTGGTGACGATTTCAAAATTTTCTACTCTATGTTCGGGTGAGAATTTTGCAATCAGGGTACGTAAACGGAAATTCAATTCGGTAAAAGCTTGTTCGGTTGGATGCGTTGTTACGTCGCTATTAACTGCCGCCACATCTGCCTGGGTATACGTGCTCAAAATATCCAGCAAACTTTTACCAGATAAATAGCCGGCATCTTTAGCCGCTGCGCCATAAAAATCTGCCGAAGACCGCCAACGTAAATATTTATCAACAACTGACTCTGCTTGAACTGGTATTTCTGAACTTTTAGCAGAGACTACTTCTAGTTCATTAACCGTGCGACGTAATTCCGGGATAGCGGCTTCCATTTGCCGAATTCTAGCCTCGTTGTCAACCGGTGCAATGTCTGGCTCAACTACTCTGACTGGACGTGGTGGTGTAACTGGTTTGGGATGAGTAATTGGAATTGCGTCAAGGCCAGCTGCATTAGCTGGTTCTTCCGCTTCTCCGGTTGAGCCACCGGCTAAAGCCACTCTGCATTGGTCAGCCAATTCTGGAGGCAAGGTAAATTCCATAAATACTCCTCCGGCTTGTGTGCTTTTATTTATCCGCCCATATAATGATTTTTCATCCGTCACCGTATCTGGTTGCAAACCAAAAGTATTCACATATTCACCCTGAGAAATAAAAACTCGACCGTCAACAAACATGTTATTATCCAAACCGTAATGCACAATACCACGAACAAACCTTAATAATTGTAAATCTGGTTTTGTAACTGAGCCTAATTGATGTGCTAAAATTGCTTTTGACCATTCCGCCTGCAAGGTTAACCGAAAAGTACCGGGACGCTCTGATGACTCTTCCCACTTAATAAGTTTATCGGCCAGACGAGTCCGTAACAAATTAAATAATTCTGTTGGTCCGGGCACGGTAATGGCTTCAAAACCAGCTTGAAAACCACGTTCTTCTGCCAAACGCTCTTGCCCAGCTTGAACAGAATATGCATTCGGTACTTCACGCGTTGCTACGTCTAATGAATTTAAACGCAGGCTGGCTTTAGCCATACCAATACTTTCAAAATATGACGAACATAAAATACAACCTTGGTCTCGCAAACCTTGGACTTCATTTCCTCTGACATTGTTGGCTAAATATTTTTTAGAATCAAAATAAGCGGTTAAGGCTGCTTTATCATAAGTTTCCCAACGCAAACGATCAACAATTTTTTTTATGACCACATTGCAGCCCAACCGATCAGAACCGTAGCCATTACCATCGTCTAAACGCGACCATAAATGTTCAGAACGGCGTAGCTGATCTAGTAATTCATCCGTAGTCATGGAATCAATCAATTGATCAACCGAGGCGGCAAGTTTACTTGCACTTAAAGGTGGCCGATCAATATTCATGTCATATTTTACATTGTTCATTTGAACGGTGACTAATTCTGGACCATGCCAATAATCTTCTTCGGTTGGACCGTTCTCGCGATAATTAAACACTTGGCCATTTAAAAACATCCGGCCACAAGGCAAATTTCCCGAGTCAGGATCGCGGGTATATTGCAGCCATTTTATGGCACCATGTTCATTGGCAAAATCTGGTTCATGTAAATATGAATTTTCTCGAGATGCACCCAATTCTTTCATGCTGCGTAAAGCCGTTTGTAAACGCGGATCTCTGGTAATAATAGTATAAGAACATTCACCGGTATTTTCTGTTGTATCTAATTCCCCCACTAACCAATCATGGCGCACATGATGTGGAGCTATTCGGTTCACCGCAGCATAGGCCCTGTCAATACCAACATTTACATCGGCCGCTTGAACTATTTTATAATCAACCGACCATTGTTCACCGTCTACCGAAAATTTTGAAACAGTAAAATCACGCAACAAACGAATGGCCGCTTGTTTTAAACCTATTCCATTGCCACCGGCGCTTTCTTGGCCGGCTGGTTTTTCCGAATGTGGACTTAATACTCCGGTTGGGTCTTCAAAAGCCCAATGACCAACAATTCTAAATTCCACTTCACCACCGGTTAAGCGCCGTTCCGTAAATTCTACTCCATCAAGCGTGCCATGTTGGGGATTATGATCAACCCAATTTTGGA
>CAYYTZ010000090.1:0-5182 GCA_964474735.1 uncultured Gammaproteobacteria bacterium
GAAGTGGCGGCCGGTACAGACCCGCTTGATAGCGATACCGACGGTGATACAATTATGGATGGGACCGAAACCACCATTGGAACCGATCCGTTAGTTGATGATACCGACGGTGATGGTTTGACTGATGTGGCCGAAGTTGAATTGGGAACCGATCCGTTAGTTGATGATACCGACGGTGATGGAATGTTAGATAACAGCGATGCCGATAATGATAATGACGGCGTAAGTGATGCAGATGAGATAGCTTTAGGCACCGATCCAACCAATCCTGATACCGACGGTGATGGAACATTAGATAATGTTGATACTGATAATGATAATGACGGCGTAAGTGATGCAGATGAGATAAAACAAGGTACCAGTCCAATTATAGCTGATTCCGATTTTGATACAGCTGATGACGGTGCTGAACCAGCCGTCGAAACGGACCCATTAAATCCTGATACCGATGGAGACCGACTAATTGATGGAGTGGAATTAACCACATATTCAACTGACCCAACTAATCCTGATACCGATGGCGATACAGTTAATGATGGTGATGAAGTAGTGGCTGGCACCGACCCAACCAAAGCCGATCCATTAGTGGTTGATACCGATGGTGACGGTTTGGCCGATTCCGAAGAAGCTACTTACGGCACAGATGCAAACAAAGCCGACAGCGATGGTGATTCGATTAGTGATGGTGATGAAATATCATTTGGGAGTGACCCAACCAAGGCTGATACCGATGGTGATGGCTTGGATGATGTCGCCGAGTTAACTTTAGGAACTAATCCTACCGCCAACGACACAGACGGTGACGGGATTGATGATTTATCTGAAGTCAATATAAAGACTAGCCCGTTATTTGTTGATACCGATAATGATGGTTTAGTTGACACAGAACAAGCGGACTATAAAACTGATCCATTAAACCCAGATACCGATAATGATGGTTTGCGCGATGGTGATGAAGTGGAGCTACAGTGTGATCCTTTATTAAAAGACACTGACAGCGATGGCGTGCCAGATCAAACAGAAGCTTTGCTGGGTACCTATTGTGATAATAGTGACAACACCATAGAGCCAAGTAGTTCACAAACCGTGTCGGTTCTGGAAAGTTCAACCCAAACTGCAGCAGAAGAGGCATACCGAGTTGGCGGTGAAGAGAAACCTAGTGTCTACCCATTACTAACAACTGAAACAGTCCGTTTGACTGACACACAGGTTGCTACCGTTCAAACATTATTAACTGACGAATTAGATAAAACAAATTTTCAAGTTTTGGCTGGAACCGACGCTACGGTTAATTCAGCTGAAACAACAGTAGTATCAATCCAGCATGAGTTTAATTTGAGTGATTTCTTCAAGGAAAAAACCACTAATCAGTCGGACGCCACAATTGTGGTGTCTGGCACACTGCAGTTAACGCGAACAAGTAATTTACCCTACAATTTAGCTGATCAACCGCGTTATGTGATATTAACCTTCTTTTCAACTCCGATTGTAAAAATTGCCAAAGTAGATGCCAATGGTACCTGGACAATGACAGTGCCGGCAGAATTATTAGCCGCTGGCGAACATACCGCCTATGCCGTAGCCGAAGTGGATGGACAACGCAGCGCCGATGTTGAAGTGGCGAAGTTCGTCATTGAAAAAAAGACCTCATTATCTAATACCACCTGGTTGGTGATTATTAATGTCATAATCGCTGCAGCGGCTGTCTGTATTTCGTTAGTGTTACAGTTGCGTCATCGTCAACCTAAGCCGCCGGAATCCTCCTAAATTACTATGTGGGGAATACTTTTAGCATTACTACATATCATGGTTGGGCAAGCTTTAGCTATGACTAATCCAACTGCGGCGGATGTTTCGGTTATGGCGGTACAAGCCGGTAATGCAGTCACGGCTATAACACCAAATGGCGAAACGTTAGTTACCGAGCATCGCTACATTGGCTTAGATGAAACAACCGAGCGGGTTAATACAGAAATTCGTTTTACCGGAATAAATGCTGATCCGGGGATTACCGTAGTAGTAGATATTCCAGATGCAGATATTGAGCAAACCACCCAAGCCACTGCCACCGGAACCTGGGAATTATCTGTACCCACAACATTGCTGCCAGTTGGACATCGTTATGCCACCGTGCAATATAAAGCCGGAGATACTTTTAGCGCACCGTTAACTGTAGCCGAATTTGAAGTGAAATCAGCTGAATCGTTATCCAGCTCTACTTGGTTATTTTTGCTTTCAACCACCACCGCTATTGTCGCCTTACTCTTGGCTATCACTATCCAACTCCGCTATAACCTTCGGCACAATCCTGTGCTATAATACAAATATGGCACGCATTCTTTCGGGGATCCAGCCATCTGGAGCTCTTCATTTAGGTAATTATATTGGTGCAATGCGCCAATGGTTAGAATTGCAAAAACAACACGAGTGTTTTTTTTGTATTGTGGATTACCATGCGTTAACTATCCGGCCTAAGCCTGACGATTTATCCAATAGTATTCGTTCGCTAACGGCCTTATATCGCGCCGTTGGATTAACTGGTCAAAAAACTGTGTTGTTTCAACAATCGACCGTTTCGGCTCATACTGAATTAGCTTGGATTTTAAATACTTTTACCTACATGGGTGAGCTGGAGCGCATGACGCAATACAAAGATAAAGCTAAACAACACAAAACAAATAATAATATTGGATTGTTCACTTATCCAGTTTTGATGGCAGCCGATATTTTACTTTATCAAACTAACTTAGTTCCGGTTGGTGAAGATCAAAAACAACACATAGAATTAACGCGCGAGATTGCTGAACGTTTTAATCATCACTATGGTGAGGTGTTCACTATTCCGGAATATTTTACCGCCCCGCAGGGAGCACGGGTAATGAGCTTGGATGATCCAATAAAAAAGATGAGCAAATCCACTACCACGGAATGGGGATATATTGCCCTCACCGATAGTCCGGAAGTTATCACGAAAAAAATCAAAAAAGCCGTCACCGATTCTGGCAGCGAAGTTAAAGCCGAAAAAACTAAGCCAGCTTTAACAAATTTACTTACAATTTATTCCGCACTTTCTGGTAAGTCAATTGCCGCCATTGAACAATTACACCATGGTCAAGGTTACGGGAGATTTAAGCAAAATCTAGCCGAGGTAATTATCACTACGTTAAAACCAATTCGGGAGGCCTATGAAAATTATATGACAGATCCGCAGCAGTATGTTGAACCGGTTTTACTTGATGGAGCCAAGCGAGCCAGTCAAATAGCCAATAAAACATTGCACGATGTCAAAGCCATCATCGGTGTCCAACGCTAAACTCACCGTACTGATTCTTGGACTAGGTGTCTACGAACAGGGTAGTGGCACTGCCGCAGCGTTATATTTTGCCAAACATGGTTATATGGTTATTGCCACCGACACTAAACCGGCAGCACAATTAAATGCCGGTGTTTTAAGACAGTTACGAAAACTGGGTGTGCAGTTGGTATTGGGCAAACATCGTAAATGTGATATCGTCAAAGCTGATATAATTGTGCGCAATCCCGGTGTCCCAGACAGTTCTCCTTTCGTTCAATACGCTCGTCTTTTGCACAAACCAATTACCAATGATGTGGCAGTTTTTTTACAGGCGTTACGAGCAAAATTTCCAGCGGGGCAGGTACCAGTAGTGGCGGTAACTGGGACACGTGGTAAAAGCACTACCACGGCGCTGATTGGTCATATCTTAAAAGTTAAATTTGGCCGGAGTCGCGTGCACGTTGGTGGCAATATCGGTCAGTCACCCTTATTATTTTTAGATAAAGTGAAACGTAGTCATGTGGTGGTATTAGAAATGTCCAGTTGGTTGCTGCGCGATGTGTCGGAGGCGGCTTTTACGGTGGCGGTCGTTACTAATTTGCTGCGCGACCATATGAATTATTATAAAAATATGAATCTTTATCGGCGCGATAAAGAGCGTATTTTCTTGGGTCAAACTGCTTTAGATTATGCCGTGTTGAATCGGCATGATCAAAAAGTTTGTGGTATGGCAAAATGCACGGCAGCAAAAATTCGGTGGTTTGGCACCAAAGTGGTGGCTAACACTAAATTACGCGGTCAACATAACCAATTTAATGTTGGCGCGGCCTGGCAGGTAGGAAAAATATTTGGATTATCGGATAATCAATTACGTCGCGCTGTGCAAACGTTTCCACCACTGGCTAATCGCTTAGAAGAGGTGCGTTGTTATCACGGCAGGATATTTTTTAACGATACACCCGATGCCACTATTGCCGCACTGAACGCTTTTAGCAAGAAAGTGATATTAATTGCCGGTGGTAATTCTAAACGCCTACCATTAACTGCACTGCGGCAGGTTATCCGTCGGCGCGTAAAATGTTTAGTGCTGTTACCTGGTAACGCCAATCATGAATTTCCCAAAGGCGTGACCGTGCAAAACATTCCGGCGGCGGTACAGCTAGCGTGGAATTTGTCTCTACCCGGTGACGTTATTTTGCTCTCTCCCGGTGTAACTTGGTTACCTTTTATGAATGAATTCGAACGTGGCCGACAGTTTTGCGCAAGCGTTCAAGCCTTACATTAGAAGTGATTATTTATAAGTGGGCGTATTCCTTAACATGTTCTAGGAAAGACGCTTTATCTCCGCTGCATTCGAACATATAAGTTGGATGATCATCGTGCATTGGTAGGTTGTGTTTTTGCATAACCCGTAAGGTTTGCCGGGCGACCGCTTCATTGGAATCAATCACTTTTACATCTGGCCCAACTAAGCGTTGAATTTTACCTTTTATTAACGTGTAGTGAGTGCAACCCAAAACTATAATGTCAGATTGACCGATGGCTGTAACATACTGTTCTAAATCTTGGGCCGTAATTGAACCATATTCAATTCGACTAGCTAAGCCACTACAGGCAATTTTATGAACGGTTTTATTGTGCGCAAATTCATGAATTAAGCGATCCGTATATTCGGCGGCAATTGTGACCGGGGTGGCTAATAAAGCAATTTGATTATTTTTAGTTAGTTGTGCGGCGGTTTTTATCACCGGGACAACTCCCACTAATGGTACGTGAATGTGTTCGCGGTAATAATCTAAATCATTAACCGATGCCGTATTGCACGCAATTACAATAATATTACAGCGCGGTTCTATTTTACGTAAACCATCAAGGGTAATGCGGCGG
>CAYYTZ010000091.1:0-5172 GCA_964474735.1 uncultured Gammaproteobacteria bacterium
TCACCTCCTTTCTAAGGAGTACGGTGTACAGTTGGTAAGTGACCTCACAACCAACACACATATGGTCGACGACTTAAAGTTCACACTACGATTAGATTGTTAACAAATAAAAAACCCCGCTGTGTGCGAGGATTTTTTATTGTTATTAAATTAGCTCTTGTGTCTGTTAAAATCTGAACAAACCATAAGCCGACCAATCTGTTGATTCGCCAGTAGACGTTAATGCTCGCACTCGGAATTGATAGCGACCCCGACCAGCTAAACGACTAAAATTTATTCTTGTATTATTTGTGGTTGTATTGTAGGCACGAACTGACGCTGGCCCTTTCCAAATCTCAACTTGATAATAATCAACGCTCGTGCCAAGACAAGTTAAGTCAATACCCAATACAACGACCCATCGACCCCAAATAATATACTATTGACTATAACGTTAAAGTATCAAAACTGTGACAACTTAACGCATGCAAGCCTCAGGGCGTGTGCCGATTGACGTTACTTTATAAATTTTTAGATCAGACCATGGCCCAAACGAGTTCGTATAAGCAACCTCAGCTGAAGTTAGTATTTGGTCATACAAACTAGGTTCAATTCGATGGCGAGCAAACTGATCAAGGATAATGTAGCTGCCACCTCGTTGAAACGCGGCACATAAGGTTTCTGCGGTAAGATACTGGCAATTCGTATACCGCTCTGTGGCAGTGGGCGGTTTAGAAGTAGTGCCAGTTAAGTCAATATACAAACAACTAGCCATGCGCTCTGGTAAATAGAGCGCATGAATTGTGGGATAAGGAGTTATTACAATATCGTTTGTTGTGACCACGCTTTCTAAATATTGATAAGCCGCGGCAAAATTTGGTTGGGGAGTAAAGCTTTTATAGGCAAACGGTGCATTTACTTTATCTGACTCAAGTAAGTACTGGTCCTTTGGCCAAATTGTATATTCTCCAACTAACATAGCAATGATCACACTCAAAACGACACCACAGCGCGCTAACCAACGTACTCTCGCACTCTGCCATAATTCTACAATAGCAACGGCACTCAATATATAAAAAATCGGCACAATAAAAAAAAGATAACGATATTGCAGTAGTAAAATGGCAAAGCTAAAAAAACCAACCACAAATAAACTGCTAGTAACTAACCATAGGATTGGCAGGGTAGATTTACCACGATTATAATAAAGTGCCACAACGACTAATGCCATGGTTACTGGCATGGTTGTAACTAAATAGTACCAGTAGTGTGACCAGTAATTCACAATCGGATAATGCAAACCAAAATGCATTACTATGCCGAATCCAAAAATCGATCCAAGTAAGCCCACACAATATATGGCAACGGAATGCCAAGTAAACGGCCGAGCTAAAAGACGCTCGATTCCATAATGCAATAGTAGTAATACAATAACCAGAGCACCCAACTCATGCAGACCGATTGTTATAACAACACACAGCCCGACTAACCCCAGCCTAGCTGCCGTAGGACGTTGCCGCCAATGAAAGTAGCAATACAAAGTTAACCAAACGCCGCACTGCAATGCCGTATACATACGGGCTTGACGAGACCAAGCTATCTCCCAAACTGATGTTGCCATTAAAGCCGCGGTTATTATTGCCACCCGCTGTGAAAATAATTGTCTGGCCACACCAATTGCCGCAATAATTGCACCCACACCAAATAGTACGGCCGGTAATCGCACTAGAATTGGTTGTACTCCCCCAGCCACAAAAATAAAACCGGCCAAGATATAATGAAACAAGACCGACCGGGTAATTAATAATCCCGCCTGCGTGATTGGCCAACCATTTTTAACTATCGCTTGGGCTAATGCAATGGAATATGACTCATCAATCCAAAACGATGATTCCTGCAATTGCCAAATTCTTAATAACGCGCCCACTCCGAGCACGGCGCCAAGTATTATCCAATAACGGCGAGTGGACATATATAGTAAGAATTAAATCACGTCACTAAAGACTAAATTTTTTCTTGGCGTACTCGCCTTTCATTGAACCCCGAGCCACTGCGCGTACTTTTACCTGATACACCACGCCAGCTTTTAAATGGCTGACTGTGAGGCTGTCATATTTTTTGTGTAAGCCTAAACGCACATGCTTACTATAGGCTACGTGGTCGCCGCGTTTAATAACGACTTGATAGTAACGTAACTTACTACTACGTCCAACGTTTTCCCAGGAGATGTAAGCCTGGTGCGTATTAATGCTCCGAACCTTTAAATTATCTGGACGATCTGGCCTGGTTTGAAATGATTTATATAAAGACCAATCAGTTGTTTCATCATCAGTGGCCGTGGCTTTAACTCTAAACTGATACGTATGATTAGACTGCAGGGCATCCAAAGTAATTTTTTTAGATGCCGTCGTTAGACTAGAATAATCATGTAATAATGAGGCATCCGGTTTGCGTACTTGCACACGATAAGTTGCTGCACTATCAGCACAATCTTCAAACTCAACTGTATTCCAACTTAACTCGATACGTTTATAGTTACTGGTATAAGCCGCCGCTAAACCGTTGGGACGATTCGCCGTACAAGCTCCATAGCCGTACCCCAAAGCAAACGGTGTTTGTTGGAACCCAAGAGAAACCAACGACAACGTTACGCCAACTATCACTAAACCAAAAAGAAAATATTTCATAGTTTTAAGTATACGTTATATTGATAAAATCAGCCACTTAACTTTCTGAGGCGCTGCAGCGAAATTGGCTGTTTTGTAAATCCGCTGCTCTCCACTCTACTTGCAATTAATTTGCTTTTTGGTATACTCACAAAGCTAAATTTTGGGCATATAGCTCAGTTGGTTAGAGCGCAGTCCTGATAAGACTGAGGTCTCTCGTTCAAATCGAGATATGCCCACCAATGATAGAACCGCAAATGATGGTGATAGTAATTATTAATTGGATTCTGGGATTACTGGGATTAGTTTTTTCTTTGTTTCTATTTATTTGTCCTTTGGGGGCGTTAATTGCTGCGCTGGTTGAGGGTTCAAAACAATTGGTTCCCGGCGAGCGCCGTTCTTGGAAAGTGACAAAAATTTTTGGTATCGGCTTTGGTGTAAGTTTAGTAGGAGTAATCGTTATTTTTGTGTTGTATGGAGTTGCTGCTTACTTTCTATCAAACTCTTTAGGTCCCGTAGCCGTTTAATCTGCATTGACTTGACTAGCTAAGCTGAGACTGGTATTTTAACCAAGCTCTATTACTTTTGCCGAGGTAGCTCAGTGGTAGAGCGAAGGACTGAATTTCGGTCCCTTACGATGCAAATCGTATTGAAAAACTGGGTGAATTCGGGGAAATCCATATTATGGACAATCCCGAGCCGAGCCTTAGAGGGTTGCAGTTCTAAGGAAGGTGTAGAGACTAATAGGTGAGTCCCAACAATAATCCTATATCAGCGCCCAGCCCCCAACATATGGGGTGAAGAGATAGTCCAATCCCTATGGCAACATAGGAGTGTATAATGGAAAATCCTTGCGTCGCCAGTTCAATCCTGGCCCTCGGCACATAAAAACCAGTCCGCAAAGACTGGTTTTTATAATTATTATTGATATAATGTTCATATCTATCAACTTATCACTAATATACCCCTAACACAATTTTCATCTACATCATTCGTAATTAGTAAATCTAGTCAGCACAAGCGTATATCTAGACTTCCTCATGGCACAGTCCATATCAGAATACATGATGTAAAATTATTCTTTCGACTCATTGGCTGGATAGACGGATTTAGTCAGTCATACAAACCTGTTAATAAACTTGCTTAACATCTGAAATCTAGCGTACAATATAGCTATGAAAAAATTCTTAGCCGTCCTTTGTGTATTAACCATATTATTAATTTTTCCTCTGACGCTTTTGAGCACAGTGGCGAAATACCGTTTATTTAATACTTCGGCAATAAAACAAATCATCCGCTCCAGTGAGTTAGCCGAAAATTTACCAGATTTAGTGACTTCAGCCATGAATGGTGTTGGTGATAGTGCGGACAAAAATCCCAACACTACAGCGAACGAGATGGCACTTGATTCTGAATCTTCAAAAACGCTTATTAAAACAGCGTTACCGGCGAATGATATTTATGAAATTACCGATCAAATTATTGATGCCACTGGACAATGGTCGATGACCGATAAAACGATTGAACAACTTGATCTTAAAATTGATCTAACAAAAGTCAAAAATAATCTTGCTCCCGTGCTGGGCGATCGTCTAAAAGTTTACCTAGAAACTTTGCCAATTTGTGATTCTGCCAATTCCATATCAGATGAAACTCCGACCAGTGTTTCAAATGTAGAAGATCTAACAAATATTAACTGCCTGCCGGCTAATATTGATGCTGCCACCCTACTCAATGGTCAAGAACAAACTATCACAGATGGAATAATGCAAAAAATTCCAGACGAGGTGTCGGTAGATACCGACCTGCAAGAACGACTCGCGCAGAGCAATATTTCTATTTCAAGTTTAAATAATTCCATCAACCAAATACGTTCTGTTTGGCGCTGGTTAAGTATGGGAATTTGGATAGGTTGGGGCGTGATTGCAATATGCCTCTTACTTATTGTGCTCCTGCGTCATAAACCGGGCTATTCTACTTTTGGCTGGTTGGGTATGACGCATTTATTTATGACCTTAGAATTAATACCGCTAACTATTGCTTTATGGCTAATGCCACAGCTGCTGCTGCCTTGGTTTAGTACAACCATTGACCTGGCGGGTATTACAATTATCAATAATATTTTCACTCAAACTATGAAATTGTTAAGCTGGCCAGTTACCTGGACAATAATTGGCTTGACTGGGCTGACGATTATTTATTTTATTATTCGTCTGATTATGAAGCATGGACGCAATACAACTGGGGCCGCCCCTACCCAGCCGGCTACAAACCCAACCCCATCAACTATCCAGCCGCCACCACAATAAGCTCGCCATTATTTCAATCTAAACAGCCATGGTCCGTTTCCCGGTTGCGTTTTTCGTCTAACTTGATATACTTGGTTTCGCGTTTCCTATTAACGTTTTCGGGGATTAGCGCAGTTGGCTAGCGCGCTCGCTTTGGGAGCGAGAGGTCCCGAGTTCGAGTCTCGGATCCCCGACCAATTCAGTTCAATTATAAAGTCACACACGGAATAATTTTTTTG
>CAYYTZ010000092.1:0-4832 GCA_964474735.1 uncultured Gammaproteobacteria bacterium
CTGAAGCCGAGGGAGAAGAGCATGAACGCTCCCATCACGCCGCCGAGCGGACCGAGGATGAAGAGCGCGACGAGAACGAGCAGGAGGTGGTACTTCCAGCTATTCAGCTGGGGCAAAAAACGCTTCATGCGACTCATGACAAACCCCACGACAGGAACATCTCCCTAAATTGCGGAGACGCGGACCCTTGGGGACCGATACAAACAACAGCCTTACAATATAATTTTTATAAGGTTAATTATCTCTATCAGTCCCCAAAGGCTAATATGTTAAAGAACCAAATATTGCCGCATCACCTTACTGCAACAATAAAACAAAAGTCAAGTAATCCTTATTTACGAATTACGATTAATTACTCGCTATAAGTCAAGCAGCTGCAGCCCGGAATACTCATCCAGCGCACGATGTGTTTCGGAAAATGGCGTAATCATTACTTCCAAGGTCGGATCAGCCACACAGCGCATACAGTGTCCACCAAAAGTTTGAAAATTCTTATCGCCAATCGTCATGTGAATATGTAATTTCCCCACCGCAATATTACCGGTAAAATTTGTCACTTCGTACTCGCCGGTAAAAACCCGCTTGGAATATTGTTTGGTATGAACATTAAAATGTGCCAACTCCACTTTGTTAGTCGCGCCTAACCCAGAAATAAAGCCGCCGGTTATTTTTTGATCTGCGCAAAACTTCTGCAAAGTTTCTTGCAATTCTTCGCCGGGCATCAGTCGGATTAAATATTTTCCGTGATCTTGTTGGTAGGTCATACTAATATATGTGCTGGGAAATCTTTCTTGTTAGCTGTTAATAGGGGCGCTCCTGTAACTAAGGCAGTAGCGGCAATAATAGAGTCAGCAAATGGTAAGGTTTGGCCGTGACGGCGTTCTGATTTATATATCTCAAAAGCTGCCTGAGTGACTGCACTGTCCATGTCAATTTGCTCAATGCTTTCAAGTAAGGCTTCCGTCGCTATACGTTCAGTTGGACGCATTCCACGCAAAACTTCCAAAACCACAATTACCGATGCCGCTAACTGAACATCATTAGCCAAATATTCCTCTACCTCGGCTGCCACCTTATCATTTCCACGCAGATACCAGATAATAATATTAGCATCAACTGTTATCTTATTTTTCAGCATATCGTTTAGTGCGATCTTCAAAACTTGCGCGTGAATTTCTAATATATTTTTCGATCTGTTCTTTGGTTTGAAAATTGGGGTTATCTTTCCAAGCGCCTTTGGCGGCTAAAAAAGCTTTTTTTTGGCGCAGCACCCGCAGTTGCTGTTCGACACTACTTTTAATAAAAGCACTGCGCTGACGTTGGCCAACTATCGTATCAATTTCCTTTACTAATAGACTGGGTAAAACAATATGTGTTCTCATAGGCACATACCATGTTAACAAGCTGTGGGACTTATGTCAATATTTTATGCGGTTGCCCCTCCTTAGGCCACATAAGTAGAATTATTACTTTCTTCATCGTACAATCGATAATACACAACGTAACGTAGTTGATCAAAAAATTCATTAGGATCACCTGCCTGTTTAGCAACGGATGCAAATCGCTTATGCCGCACCAATGCCTGATAAAATGAATCGGCTAATATTTCTTTTGGATTGTGACCACTGATTGTTTCTAAAATTGCAGTAGTTCCTAAAATAACCGGAATATGATACGGCATATTGACATACAATCTACGTTTCGATGATGTATCAAGATACTTAATACTACCGTCTAGACACACCACCACATTTGCGCGCCCCATAAAATCTAAGACCCGATTGGTTTTGTCTGAAGGATCTTCTAAATATCGACAATAACTATCTTTGCGTTTAGCCACTAGCTCTTCTATTAAGACTTTGGCTGATTCCGGTAACTGTCCAGGTTTATAGTCAAACACATCGGCAGGATCAGCTAATTTTATGCGTTCCTGCACAAGTACAAATTGACGCTTACGTTGTTCATCGTGTACATGTGGGGGGGGTAAACGCAAAAACCGTTGTCGAGGAAAAAACTTTTGCCCGTACTGGGTACAGAGCGCATGATAATGTTCATCTAATTCGTCACGCAACGTTTCATTAAAACCATCAACTAATGGACTTTCGTTAGTAAATCGATAATTTTTTAACACCGTTGTGCCATCTTGTTGGGTAGCACTAATAATATTATCACCCGACTGAATAATTCTCTCAACATTATGAGCGAACACCCGCGTTTCCATCCCTGCATCAAATGCTGGTTGCTGAACACTCCGACGACTGATTCTACGCTCTGCTGACATTAACGTGGAGTTAATTCCCAATTGGGATCAGCGCGCAAAGCAAATAAATCGCTCGGCGTTTCATGCAACAAACAGGCGGCCGCAATCATGGCCGAATTGTCTGTGCAATATTTTAAACTAGGAAATAACACCGGCACATCCAATGTTTGTAAGCGCTCGCGCAAACGTGTGTTAGCCGCCACACCGCCACCCACCAAAACCGTTTTCGCTTGATATTTTTTCACCGCCCGGGCCGTCTTAAAAAATAAACAATTCACTATCGCCTCTTCCAGCGCCAAACACACATCAGGTAGCGCCGCCTTCGGATGATCACGATGAAAATATAACACCGCCGTTTTTAATCCGGAAAAAGAAAAATCAAACGATGGATCATCAACCAACGGACTCGGAAAACTATATTGATTCGGTTCACCACTCAAGGCCAAGCGCGCAATTTCCGGCCCACCGGGATAATCCAACCCCAACACCCGCGCACATTTATCAAAACACTCGCCCGCCGCATCATCGCGCGTAGCCCCAATTAATTCATACACACCCGGTTTCGGCATATACAATAATTCCGTATGCCCACCCGAGACCACCAAAGCAATTGCTGGAAACACTACATTGGTATGTTCTAAAAAATTTGCCGCAATGTGCCCTTCAATGTGGTTCACCCCAAACAACGGTTTGTTCCAACCGTAAGCTAAAGCCCGCGCAGTTTCTACGCCAACGAATAAAGATGTAATTAATCCCGGTCCGCTGGTAACGGCAATTCTATCCAGCTCAGCCGGCTGCAGCCCAGCATCGCGCAAAATATTTTGCACAAAAGGTATCATCACCGAAACATGCTCTCGTGCCGCCACTTCTGGCACCACCCCGCCTGTCGCCTTATGCACATCAATTTGCGAAGCGGTATATTGAAAAATTTCCGGCAACGCGCCGTCACTGCGTTCCCGCAAAATTGCTACACTTGATTCATCACATGAAGTTTCAATCGCTAAAATGTTCATAATCCCAAAAGCCACGTTCCGCCAAAAGTAATGGCTAGTGGTAGAATACTGCCCGCCAGGGTTTGCGCCACCGTATGTTTTTTACGCACCACCCGTGCCCAGGCTACGACCGGTAAAATTAATAATAATGGCCACCACTGCCAACCAAAAAGGACCATGATGATAGCGATCATAAAACTATTCGCCGCCAAGTGTACACTAATTTTCCAATAAAATGTAATTATCGTTCCAGCAATTTCTATCATCCAACCCAATAAACGCAGTTCAGCGGCTACCGCATTACCAAACCACCACAGCAGACCGACCGAAATTAAATGCAGCGCCATAATCACAATAAAATATAGGCGTCTTTCGCTTACTTTGGTAATCTCGAGATCCGAAATAAGGTTGAGCTTTTTAAATAGCGTTAAAAGCACCACTGGCAATACCAGATCGCACAACAAAACTGGTACCAATACCGTTGCTTGCTGATCGGTAGTTAAACCAGTTCCATACACCAACACCAATGTTAAAATTGGCCAAGCAATGATGGGACTAAAAATGTGTGATATACTTTTAGCTAATAATTGTTGCATCGCTTTATAGTATACACTATGTTCAAAGGAATCTATAAACTTTATCGTTGGCCGGTGCTGACTCTGTTTATTATTTTTTGGATTGGCGTAGTAAGCGGCCTACTAATTCCGTCGGCCATGAAAATATTTATTTTACAAGCAGTGGCAGATAAATTTGCCGGCATAATAAATGCCTCCCCCACCAACTGGCACCTCAGTTTGAACATTTTTACTAATAATCTGACCGTTTCGGCGATTCTGTATTTATGTGGTTTTTTTGTGATTTTGCCGGCCGGTGTTGTATTTAGTAATGGCTTGTTGATGGGCGTGTTTTTTTCTTTAATATATCGAAGTGATACCTTGCAACCCGGGCAATTTATTAGTGCTCTGGTTTCTTTAATTCCACACGGCATTTTTGAATTGTCGGCATTTTTTTTGGTGGGCGCTTTAAGTATTATTGTCACCTTAAAAATGATATTCCCTAAATATATTGAAGCGAAAAAAAGTCGCAAGCGAGTATTGTGGGAATCATTGACCCGTTTTGTTGCGGTCATAATTCCATTGTTAGTTGCCGCCGCCATGATTGAAACATTTATTTCACCACGTATCGCCGGGTTCGTACAAAATTGGTGGCTACAAGACACGGTTAATACCGAACTAGCCGTAACACTTAATCAAATGGCGCTGGCCGAGCATGGTTGCACCGCCAGCACAACTGATCAATTAGCAGATAATGTCAGTGGCTCAACCTTAGATGTGGCTGATGGGTTTACGTTTCTATCTAATATTTTATACGATGAAACTTTGTATCAACAATTAGTGCAGCGAAAAGCCGCTCCATTTTGGGAGACAATATTATATTGTTCAGACAATCAATCTATGATAATTCAAAGCCGGCCTAAAGATTTATGGTCGCAAACCCAAGCGACAAATTTAACCCGTGGCCTACTGACCGCTGGGGAATTAGAATACACAGAATAAACCTGTTGCCATATAGCCAAATCT
>CAYYTZ010000092.1:4842-5163 GCA_964474735.1 uncultured Gammaproteobacteria bacterium
GTGGAATAGATTAAATGGCAACAGGTCTAATATAATAACACCGGTCGCGACCGCTTTACCTACAACTCGCAAGGGGCAACTATGGCCCAGTCTATTATTACGCTGAATAATCAAACCGTTACAATTACTCAATCAAATCCAAACTTTACTGTGAATGAAATTTTACAAGATTCCAACTTGACGAAGCAGAATTGATACGGTATAGTCTCAAGCGCTCTCGCTCATTTATGGTCGCATCGTCTAATGGTTAGGACACCAGGTTTTCATCCTGGTAATCGGGGTTCAATTCCCCGTGCGACTACTACAAAAATCCCGCCAGTT
>CAYYTZ010000093.1:0-5117 GCA_964474735.1 uncultured Gammaproteobacteria bacterium
CTCGCGCTCCGCGCTCAAACAGTCCTCGCCGCGAAAAAAGACTTTCCTGCGTCCATCGAATAACCAACTCAAGAGGCATCCATCTTAAACTACGCAGATGTACCTTCTCGAGCGACTTAGTTATACGTTAAGCGAGAGAAGGTACATCGAGTAGTAGACATTAATAGCGTCGTTTTTCATTTGACGAAAGTGACTTTTTGTGATAAACTGCGAGAAGTTTTCAACAGTACCCTTATTATATGCATCAGATGCTACATCACTGGGTCAACGAAATAAAAACTCAATTAAACCAAACGTCAGCGCCTCTTGCCAAAGTGGTTTTGTGGCCGTGGTTATTGTCGTTATACGTTATTCTTGGAATCGACCACGTATTGGCGGTACTATTTTTACCTTCAAATCATAGTTTTCAACATATTCATGAGTTAGACCTGCAAAAAGGTTATACTGCATCGTATTCCGGTCATGTGCGTATGAAACATAATTTTCGTTTTGCTACCTTGGCCTACTCATTAGTTTTGGTTACGGCAACAATATTTATTCGCACTTCAATTGAAATTATTGACCCAGAGCATTATGGTCAACCCGCCCAAGCGGCCGCCTTAGTTGTTAATAGTTCAGCTGATGATAATGATGGAGTATGTAATGCCGCTCCAGGTGACTGCACATTACGAGAAGCTTTAGTCTTGATGGGGCCAAATGATACCATCACATTTAATGAGGCCTTTCTGGTTATTTTAACGGCGCCTTTACCGACTGTCCATCATAACGGCACAGTTCTAAATGGCTTAGTTGGTGGTCAAAAAGCCATTATTGATTGCAATTTTGCTCAACCAAATGGATTTATTATTAATGCTGATGACGTTACTATTAGCAATGTCATCGTTAAAAAATGTACTGGCGATGGTTTTTTGGTGAATGAAAATGCGGACAATGTTAAATTGGATAGAATTGTTAGTACACAAAATCAAGGGCATGGGGTCAGTATCCAAGCCGGTTTAAAGGCGGAAGTGTTAAACTCAACTCTAAATTTGAACACAAAAAATGGTATTTATGCCACGAATCGAAAAGCAGTCACTATTAATAAATGTATTAGTAAATCAAATGTCGAAGATGGATTTGGCGGTGACGGGCTTGTCAATGCATATATTGATGACAATGAGTTTTATGATAATGGTAAAAGTGGAGTAACTCTGGTTCAGGGTTCAAGAAATAAAGTGCTGGCCAGTAATATTGGTATATCGGATGCCGGGGTTGTGGATGGCAACACTTTAGCTGGAATATATTTATCAAGCTCAAACAACAATGCAATCTCTGGCAATACGATAGTAAGTAACGGAACGGGCGGCCTCCAACTAAAAAATTCAAGTAACCTTAATAATATTTTTTCTAATTATATTGGTTACTCAACAGTGGTGCCGGGTAATATTAGTTCTAATGGTCTGGCCGCTATATTAGTTGATTCCGGATCAAGTGGAAATACTATCGGTAGTAGCCTTAATGCGCCAAACCAATCGGGGAATATTATTTACAGTGACTTAAACGCGATAACTTATAGCGGAGTAGCAACTGAAAATAATTTTCATCGCAATAATACTTATTTTAAACCACTAGCTGGCGATTCGCCGGTAATTTTTGGCACAGATGTAGCCAAAGTGTTAACAGCACCAATAGTTGTTAGTTGGTATCAGGATACGGTTTACGGCACGGCCTTGCCCAATAGTACCGTTGATGTGGAGGGTTATGAAGTAAGTTCAGATCAAATTACTCCAGTCGCCTCTGTAACCGTTGCTGATGATGGTAATTGGATAATGAATAATGATAAATTATCCGATTACAAAGGTTTGTCATTATTTAATTCAACTCAAGCTGATGGTTCCGGCAGGTTTGGCACAACCAAAGAACAAACAACAATTGAATTTTCCAATCTGACATTTACGGATTTAACCAGTTCTTCGGTGACCGCCACTTGGGAAACTAACTTAGCAACGAATACACAAATTACTGTTATTAATAAACAGTCGCAAGTGCCAACCACTATTTCTGTGAGTGAAGCTACAGCAGTTCATTCTGTGACGTTTACAGATTTAGTGTCGGAGACATTATATACCTGTTCGCTTTTTGCCGAAGATAGCCGTATTCCTGGCCACTTCAATACCTATACGGATGCCGACTGCACATTCACAACGTTAGTTGCATCCGATACTACCGCGCCAGTAATTTCTGATGTGGACGTAATAGTGACAGATACAACAGCCGCAGTAACTTGGACAACCGACGAAGATGCGACATCTTTAGCTAACTACGGTCTAACTGATGCGTATGGCAGCGTAGGGCAAGATGAGACGCTCAGCCAAGCTCATGCTTTAGCATTAACTGGCTTAACTTCCGACACTACATATCATTATAACGTGGGTAGCGCTGATGCAGCTGGCAATAGTGCGTTTTCCGCTGATGCAACGTTTACCACTACCGAAACTGTCATTCCGCCAGTTGATGATACGGCCGAATATGCCGAGTCGGTAGTAAATACTGTCAAAATTACCGATAATCAAAATCAAGTAACGACCTTAAATAAAAAAACGTCTGATACATTTTTACCATTTGGCGATTTATCATTTACGTTTTTTGATACAGACAAGAGATTGGGCAATGATCGCTTGCGTTTTGTTTTAGCTTTAGCTAAGAAAAAACAGCAACCGATAGTTGATCAGAAAAAAGTATTTGATAAAAAGAATCAGGCAACGTTTGTTGTAAAACAAGAATTACTCGAAGTTGAGAAAAAATATATTATTTCCACCAGCCTGGAAGACGCCGCTGGCAATGCTATTAATACTTCCGGCTTAACCGAGCGTTTCAGTTTCACTTTAAAAGATGCACCACAACTATTATTTCCGCAAGGGACCGTTTCGTATCGCATGCCGCATTTTGTGATTGCTACCAAAGCCCAATATGCCACAGTACGTTTATTTCAAACCGGAGTTGAGCAAGCCAGTTGTAAAGCTACCATGGATACCAGTGGTGTGGGTGAATGCGATATGCCCTTTGGCGTGCCGTTAGGAAAATATCAAGTTGTGATTGAAGATGCCCGGGGCGGTCGTTTAACCCAAGATTTATATATTAGTGATTTAGCGGCCGATGGGGTTTTTGTTACTATCCCCAGCGATGCAAAATATAATAATCGTATTACCTATTCCGGTAATCCAACCTTCGCTGGCATTACCAATGCTGGGAATACGATTGAATTGTATTTCACTCAACTTGGCAATCAACCGGCTTTAGCGCAAGTAAATGCTGGTAAAAATTCTGCAGCTGTAACCTGGAATTTTAACTTACAATTGTTTGCTTTGCCGGTAGGCGTGCACAATGTTCGCATTGTGGACCGTCGGCCGGATGGCAGCATTGCTCAAGACTATATCTACACGATTTTTCGAACCTTTCGACCGGTTGTACCAGCCATTACCAGTTTGCAAGATCAACAAACCTTTGAATTTGGAACAGTAATTCCAGCAACGGTAATTGGCCCAAATGATCATATTGTACAACTGTTTAATAGTGCCGGAACGTTATTAATTGAGGCGCAATTTATTGATGGTCAGCGGACATTTGATTTAGCCAATTGGTTCACTGAGGCCGGAACCTATACCACCACTTGGCGCAGTCGCAACAAACTTGGCTTAATTTCTCCGGCTGTAACTTTAACATTTACGATTGCACCAAAAGTTGTTTCGCCGACAATTATTGTTACACCGGCTGAGGATTCTACGACTACCACTACAGAAACTGGCACAGGCACCGATACTTCGACAACCGACACAACCACATCAGATACTACTACCACGGAAAACACAGACATTATTACAAATCAAAGTGATACGACAACCGCACCAGATACAGATTCGGATGGCATCACCGATGCAGTTGAAGAGGTTTATGAATTGAATGAAAATTCTTCGGATAGCGATAACGATGGCGTGAGTGATGGCGCGGAGATTATGCAAGGAACTGACCCCACCACTGCTGATACAAACCATGATGGCGTGGACGATGCCGATCAAGCCATGCTTGACGCCATTAAGGCCGGTGTTGATCCCAGCGCCATTATGGATACTTTATCAGATAGCGATTCAGATGGATTACCGAACGTCATGGATAGTGATGATAACAATGATGGCTATCTTGATGGCACCAGTCAAAAAATTGAACCGGCTGAAGCCATAGTAGTAAGTGAGTCTGCCGGCGACACTGTATTAGCTCAAGATTCTGATGGTGATGGTTTGATCGATAACGTGGAAATTGAATACGGCACCAATCCTGATAAAGCCGATACTGATGGCGATGGCATCACAGATAGTGCAGAAATATTACAGCAAACGAATCCAAGTGATCTGGATACCGATAACGATGGTGTGATGGATGGGCTTGATGAGCAGCCTGGTCGGTTTGAGAGTCAGCCTAAATTACCAACTGATGATATCGAAGGCGATGGATTATTAAACAACATTGATGCTGATGACGACGGTGATGGTTTATACGATAGTGCTGAAGTTCTTCTTGGCACAGATCCCTATATTGTAGACAGTGATGGTGACGGCGTAACCGATCAAGCAGAAGTTTTGGTTGGGGACATAAACGGTGATACTGACAGTGATGGTTTAACAAATGGCTTGGAATTAATTATTGGGACAAACCCTACTTTGGCCGATACCGATAATGATGGCCTTAATGATAGCGCAGAAGTTAGTTTCGGTACCGATCCTACGGTGGCTGATACCGATAACGATGGTCTCAATGATGGCGCAGAAATTGCTGCTGCCACTAACCCACTTGATGCCGATACTGATGATGATGGGTACCTTGATGGCGAAGATAAAGATCCGGGCTCAATCAATCCATTTGATTATATTAGTGCGCCGATAGATACCAATGGTGACGGCATCACTGATGATCTTGATACGAATGATGACAATGATGGGTTAACTGATGACGCGGAAATTGCGCAAGGCACGAATCCGGTGGAAGCTGACAGTGATGCCGATGGTATCACGGATGACGCGGATACCGATTATGATAATGACGGCCTAGATAATAACACCGAGATTGAACTAAGCACTAATCCA
>CAYYTZ010000094.1:0-5111 GCA_964474735.1 uncultured Gammaproteobacteria bacterium
CTGTAAAGGAGCCTCCTTTATTTAGTCCCAGCGTTGTAGTGGAGCTTTGAGAGAAAGTCAAAAGGGTATACAGTACCAATATGGATGTCTCATTCATTATTCCAACACATAATGCCGCTGCAAAAATTACAGAAACCATTGAACAATTTAAGAGTCTACGTCAGAATCAGCACGAAGTTATTGTTTGCGATAATCATAGTCAAGACGCCACCAGCACAATGGCGCGTGCCAGCGGTGCAAAAGTAGTAATGCAACCAGCTGATGTAATCACCAGTTTTGTCGAATGTTACAATACCGGCGCCAACATAGCTATTGGAGAAACTTTGTGGTTAATGTTAGTGGGAACACGCGTGGTTGATTTGGAAGGATTTGTTGATGAAGTGAAATATTATTTTGTGCATCATCCGGACGCAGTAGCGATAATACCACGTATTATTTTAGATCACAAGCAAATTACCTTGTTTGATAACCTACAGTTGTGGTGGAGGAATGCAGAAATATTTATTCAGAACCGGATATCAAAAACTGGAGCGGCTCAAGTTGGGTGTATTATTATACGACGGGCAGCATTTGAAAAAATTAAAGGTTTCAATCCACAACAAACCGGCAAGCCAATTAATGATCTAATGCACCGATTGTCCAAATTAGGTGAAATTCAAATGTTTTGGCACCGATCGGTGGCTATGTCTGATCTTTAATATACTTCAACCAGAGCAACCTGCCGGCCGAATTGTTTTGCTTCAGTTAACGATTCTTGCCAAATATCAAAACTATTACAGTTATGGTGTGGCGCCATTCGATCTGTCACTGTGAACTCTTTATTACCATAGAGCGTTGGAAAATGTACTTTAGTGCCGAATGGTAAACAGTTGGTAGCCAGCGTGCCATCAATCACATTTAGTCCAGAGGCCGTAATGGTAGGCGTGGCATCAGTTTGACCAATTGTGCTGGTATACGAAAAGACTGTGCCAACAAAACTGCGCTTTGGTTGGGTTTTATACTGTATCACTGGTAATGAAGCGTTGGATTGAGTGGTTTGTTCGGGGATTGTAATAGACGGCGTAGTTTCGGGCGAGCCAATAAAACCAGACCCCGAAAATGGGGCGGCAAATGTTAGACTAACAGCAAACAATACTCGTGGGTTAAGATGCAAGAAACCACGGACATAATGAGTGAGGCGAAAAAATCTTTTCATAAGTCGGCCGACGTTAGCAAAAAAAACAGATTAAGTCAAGACCAGTGCTACATATTTTTTCATACAACGACACAACTGCTTGTGAGTGCTATCTTGCCGTGAACATATTTTGTGTACAGCTAAATATGAGGCGCTGACAGGATTAATAAAAAGCGCTACACTATGCCAGGTATGAGAAAAATACCCATAGTGATGGCCACTCAACATCCAGACAACGCTTTTGCACCATATTGGGAAAAAAATGGCGATGGCTTTGTTTCGGCTCAAGAAGAGGTGATGGAAGCGCAGTCAGCCTTTGCCGATTTAGGAGTGGATGAATACATGTGGGACTGGGAAGGGAAATATGTGGACGAAGCGGTGGTGGAGCGATTTTTTTCTGAATATCACAGTTATTTCAAACGACAGCAGCTTGGCCGAGATAAATTTTTAACTTTTCGTATCCCGAATATTTGGCAGGAAAAAGGCTATTCTTTAGCGCGTGCTTTTATGGCCATGTTAACGGCGGCAGATATGGCTCGCGATTTGCACATGGGCGAGCGACCATTATTCGAGGTTATTCTACCGATGACCAAAACGGCTCAACAGTTATTACATATTCAAACCACTTTTACCAAATTGGCTCGAGTAAAACATAAGTTATTCGAAGATAACACCAAGGCCTTTGATTACATTGAAGCGATACCGTTGGTGGAAGAAGTGCCGCAAATGTTTGCGGTGGCAACGTTACTGGATCGTTATGTAGAATTGCATAAACGGCAGTATGGAAAAACGCCAAAGTATATTCGGCCGTTTTTAGCTCGCAGTGATCCGGCTTTAGTTTCTGGGATTATTCCGGCGGTGATTGGCAATAAAGTAGCGTTGTCGGAGTTGTATCAATGGGGCGAGCGCACCGGCATTGCGGTTTATCCAATTATTGGGGCCGGCAGTTTACCGTTTCGCGGTTCGTGTGCGCCGGATAATATTGATAAGTTCTTGGAAGAATACCGTGGTATTAGAACTGTGACGGTTCAATCGGCATTTCGTTATGACTATCCATTAACTCAAGTAAAAGCTGCGATCAATAAAATTAAAAAAAATGTACCGGGAACGCGTCCACAATATTATTCAGAGTGTAGTCTAAAAATTGTTGGACAAATAGTGCACAAAGCCGAACAACATTATCGGGCGGCTGTTACTAGCGTGGCGAGAGATATGTTTTCAATAGCGGAAGCGGTACCGCGACGACGGGAACGGCGTTTGCATATTGGACTACTTGGTTACAGCCGACATATTGGTAAAAAGGATTTTCCTCGAGCCATTACCTTTACCGCGGCAATGTATTCATTAGGAGTGCCTCCAGAATTAATTGGCACAGGCCGAATTTTACGTTCACTCACGAAAAGCGAAGGGGAGTTGGTGCATCAAGTGTATCGTTGTTTAGAGCATGATATTAAATTAGCTGGTCGTTACTTAAATAAAGAGAATTTGCAGTTCTTAGCCAAACGCAATCGGGCTTGGCGTTCTATTGCCACGGATATTGAATATTTAGAACAGTACTTTGGGGCTACCCTTGGCCCACGGACGGCGACCGAATATTTACACCGCAATACTACATCTAATATTTATTATCAACGGCAATTACACAAAGATTTTCGAGCCGAGGTGCTGCAAGCTGGTAAGCTGCGCTCCAGTCTAGGGTAAAAACTATTGACGAGTTATACATCTGCTACTATACTATGTAGTAGAATTAAATACATCTATTATTAATAACAAATTAATATGATTATGGACGAACCCATGAAAAAAAATGAACACTGCGAATGCGGTAGTAACTGCAAAGCCGGAGAAAAGTCTAATTGTAAATGCTGCTGTGCTATATGTAAATTGCCAGGGCATTTGGCTTTTTGGGCGGGCGTAGTAGTGACTGGTGGAGTTATGTTTGCGGCCGCTTTTATTGTGCTGTTAGTTATGATGGTAAAAGGCACCAGTTTTGGTTCAACTACAACAGCCAATTCTAATACCAATAAGACTGCCGACACCGTAACAGCCGCTGCCGCTCAAGAGGCAGGTACAGTACTACCTTCTGGTAAAGTTGATACCACATCATTGCGAAACATTCGTGGTGAAGGAGACTATACTATTGTTTCATATTCCGACCTAGAATGTCCTTTCTGCAAACGTTTTCATGAAACTATGCTGCAAATAATGACTGACTATAGTGGTAAAGTGCGTTGGTCATTTAAACAATTGCCACTAGAAAGTCTTCATTCCAAAGCTCCTCGGGAAGCCAATGCCACTGAGTGTGCAGCTGATCAGGGTAAGTTCTGGGAATATTATGATTTAGTGATGGAACGAACTAATTCTAATAATAGTTTAGCTGATGATGAATTATTTACCATTGCTGATGATTTAGGTCTCGATCGAACCACCTTTGATGATTGTTTAGAAAATCAAACAAATAACGATCGCATTGTGGCAGATTCTAATGAAGCAGCCAGTTTCGGTGGTCAAGGCACGCCTTTTTCGGTGATTATTGATAAAGATGGAAATGTTGTTGACACTATTGCTGGAGCACAACCATATGATTCTATCGCACAATCACTTGATGCGCTAGTAAAATAACTAAGCGTGTCGCATTGGCGCAATAATTAATGTGACAGAGGCGGTGTAAATGGCACCGCTTCTGTGCTTTACGAATTCATTTGTGTAACGTACCATACAGGAATTATGGAAACTTTCGATACTGTTATCATAGGTTCAGGGCCAGCTGGTTATACGGCAGCTATTTACGCTGCTCGGGCCAGTTTGAAAACTCTGGTTATTAAAGGTAATCAACCGGGCGGGCAATTAACCACCACCACCACCATAGAAAATTGGCCTGGTTATGCCGATGGAATTGACGGTAATGAATTGATGCAAAACATGGCCAAGCAAGCGGCGCGTTTTGGTGCGCAATTTGCTGATGGTTTAGTGACGAAACTAAATGTAACGACTCAGCCATTAGTGGTGACAGTCGGCAATACCGTTTATCAAGGCAAGACAATTATTATTGCTACCGGCGCGCGGTCACGCACCACTGATGTTTCGGGTGAAGCCAGCTTGACCGGTAAGGGTGTTTCAACCTGTGCTACTTGTGATGGATTTTTTTACCGCAATAAAGATATTATGGTAGTAGGCGGCGGCGATACAGCCATGGAAGAGGCTAATTTTTTAACGAAGTTTGCCAAATCCGTAACCATTATTCATCGCCGCGATAACTTCCGAGCCAGTAAAATAATGGTTGAACGCACTTTGGCTAATCCAAAAATTTCCGTGCTGTGGGATAGCGCCATAGAAAAATATAATGGCGACGGTAAATTATCCAGCGTAACATTAAAGAATTTAAAAACCGGTGTCAGTAGCGAACGACCGATTGACGGGGTTTTTTTAGCGATTGGGCATACACCTAATACCGAGGTTTTTCAAGGAGTGGTTGATTTACACTCAAATGGATACATCAAGGGTCAAGGCGTAACTACAACTAATATCCCCGGCGTATTTTTTGCCGGTGATGTGGAAGACCAACGGTATCGCCAAGCAGTTACGGCAGCAGCAGCTGGTTGTAAAGCGGCTATTGATGTAGAAAAATATCTTAGGTCTGAAAATTAACAGTAACACATATGGCCAAGGGTGAACTCAATAGCAAAGACTTCGATGATTTATTTAAAGCGATTTTACAGTTAAAAACAGTCAAGGAAAGTAAAAAGTTTTTTCGCGATTTATGTACGATGCCAGAATTAGAGGCGATCGCCGAGCGTTGGCACGTGGTGCAGTTATTAATTGCCAAAGTTCCTTACCGAGAAATTAGTGAACGCACTGGCGCCAGTACTGCTACTGTAACGCGCGTAGCGCAATGGTTGAACCGGGGTGAAAACGGCTATCGTCTGGTGTTGAAGAG
>CAYYTZ010000095.1:0-4981 GCA_964474735.1 uncultured Gammaproteobacteria bacterium
GCAGTGTTTCGTTGCCGAAGATTGGGTGAACGTCGAGCTTTTCCAGAAACCGGCGTACGACTGCAACGAGCTCAGGTTGATCAGCAAGCGCCTCGAGGACAGCAGCCAGATCCTGCGGAGTGATGGTAGACATAATAACGTCCTTCGCTGTGAGCTGGCAACGCACTTCAATGGGAAACCCCCAATGATCAGAGCGCTACTTCTTTGTTCACAGCTAACTTAGCATCAGGCAATTACCGGCTGGCTATTAAATTAGCTGTGAACAAATATAAGGTAATTATAAAGAACGATTGTGAAATGTTATACCATTTCGATAAAAAGTCAAGTATATTGCAGCCTCAGCAATAGAAAATTTACTCAACAATTTTTTTATAGATCATTAGAATAATACCGTCCGCTAATCGTACCGGTGATGGATCGCATATCATAGTTGTATCGGTTGAACTCAAAGCGGTAACTGGTTCATCGTCAAACGTTACTCCATCAACCGAACTAACAGTCATAATAGCGTTTTGTTTACAGCCGTAGAGATGTACATAATTTGCCGGGTCAACATAGGCCCCGGGAATACCGCCACCATTCCAACTAAATTCAGTTTTTTCGAAAGTTAAACCGTCGGTTGAACTAGCGATGCCGGTGGTTTGACCCAAAGAATAATACATTAACCAACGACCTTGATGATAAATGACTTCCGGATCAGTTAATTTTTCTGCGGCAAACCGTTCACCCGTTTCCCCAGTAAAATTTATCCCATCATCCGAGATAATTGAATAAATAGTATGATTACCTTCGGCTTTGGCTGGGTCACTGGGCGTTGTTCCGGGTGCAAAGTATGGTCCAAAATAATACATCCTAATACGGCCGTCGTCTAATTGCACAACCGAGGGATCAACCAAACCACCTTCATTGGCTTTATCTGTAATGGAGATAGCTTGTTGGTCTGACCAGGTTTTACCACCATCAGTTGATTTTGCCAAAACCATATTTTCACTGCCACTTCCGGCTTGAGTTAGATTTTCAAAGCTCGGAAAATAGACCAACACATCACCTGCATTACCAGCGGCCGAAGTTTGCGTAAGCGCAACGGCTTCCGGAACCGAGCCCTTCAAAAAAGTGGCTTCACTTACATCGGGAAAATTGTTAGGGTCTTCTGAACTGGTGACGAACACGGCATGTTTAGATATTTCATTATTAGCCGGGTTTGGCGTAGTGGTATTGGTGAGTTCACTATTTTTTGTATCAGGTGTTGCTGTATTAGTAGGATTTTCGTTGTTGAGTTGGTTTGGTTTAATTGGACGACTATTTTCGATCTGATCAATATCTTGTTGCAGACTATTAAGTTGCGATTGAAAAATATAATAACCCAGCCCAAGTGCCAAGGCCGAAACTAATAAAGCCGTTATGAGAGCGATAATAAATGTTTTCATAGGAATTAAGTATAACACAGCCCGGTACAGCCGGCGACGCAATAAATCCGTCCTAGAAATGGCGTTAGATTTTTGATATACTGTTTAACACTATTTAATCTTTAGCCTTAAAAAAATGCGCACTCATTATTCTACGACACTGGTTTTAGCGCTTGGCACATTAATCTTGGCCGGTGCTGGATGTTCAGCGAACAATTATACAACACCACCAACTAATACGGTTAAGAGCAATGCCGACACGGAAGAGATAAACACTAATGTCGATGCTACAATCCCAGTTTCTAGCATTCGTATCATCAAGCCATTAAGTTACGATGCGGTTGGGACGTCACTTGATATGACGGTAGATATTGATGGTTTCACTTTAGCGCCAGACAGTGTGGAAGGTGGAAATGTTGATGGCGAAGGTCATTATCACATCTGGGTGGATGGGAATTATTATGGTGATGGTATTGCTAAACAAACTACTATAGAAAATCTCACGCCAGGTGATTATGAAATAAAAGTTTCTTTACAAAATAATGATCACACCGATCTTAATCCGCCAGTAAATTCCGAACCAATCAACCTTACAGTGGTAGCGGAATAGAATAAACAAAAACCCCGGTTCAACGCCGGGGTTTTGTTGTCTGGTTTGTTTAATGGCTAATCAATTGAAACGAAGTCTACGAACGCTCCGCGACTACCAACTTCAATTGTATCAATCACTGTTCCGTTACCAGCCGCGCTATACGAGTGGTATGTAACAGTTTTTTCATCAAATGATGAATATACAAATGTTCCGGCAGTCAGCCAAGCAATATCACCAATGGAGCCAATGTCGTAAGTGGCAGTGATAGTTTCTAATGGACCGGCTTCAAAAGTTTGGCTTTCGTCTACCCAAACCAACATGTGAATTGGACCGGTATTAGAATGTTCAACCGCTAACACTGCACCGTCAATGGCGGTAATATGTAAACCGCCAGAAAAATTTTCGTCATCACTGGTAATTGGATTGCTTACTAATGAAGTTATGGCATCATCAGCCACTTGCCAAACATCCACCACGGCATCACCACGTAAGGGGGCAGTAATAATATCTTGCGTACCATCTTGGTTAATATCGGCAATTTTTACCCAAGCACCGCGAGCATAGTGTTCTTCATTGACTTGATTGTATTGGGCCACGCGAGAAATTTTACCATTACTATAACCTAACACATCCATCATTAAACGATTGCCTTTTCCGTTGCTTAATATAATATCGTCTTGACCATCACCAGTCACATCACCAACCGCTAAATTATATTGTTTAAAACGAGTACCGTCTTTCTTTGGCACGACCCCAGAATCTTTTAAGGTGCCTTTTAAATCAAACACTTTCCATTCCGGTAAAGCTTGTGAGCGAAAGGGCATGGTCACAATTTCAATTGAACCATCACCATCAACGTCTCCGGTAGCAGTTTGTACGCCAACTTTTTTAGTGTAAGCGTCAAATTGCAGCAAAACAGCGCGGTCATCTTCGGCATAAGCTGTTACTTGTCCTTTGGCATAGGTATCAGCTGATCGACCATCCCAGGCGGTGGCACCGCTGCCCACAATAAACGCATCTTCGGTTATTTCTCCGGTGGCTGTAGTGGCGAGTGAGGGGGTAGCCAAGGCCGCCCAAGAAAATAAGGCCAATATTAGGTATTTTTTCATGATATTTTTCCTTAAATCATTTATTTAGAACTGCATTTTATCATAATTCGCAGGATATTGATAGATTGCCTTTAGCACTCTTGACAGTAGAGTGCTAATAATTTAATCTATAGGCATGGAAGCGCTGTCAGCTCGTAAACAAGACCTTTTAGCCGGTATTGTGCAGGAATATATCTATACTGCTCGTCCGGTGGGTTCTAAGTTGCTTGTGGATAAACTAGGTATCGAATTATCCCCAGCGACAATTCGTAACGAGATGAAAGAGCTCGAGGATCAGGGGTTTATTACACACCCCCACACCTCAGCTGGCCGTATTCCTACAGTTATTGGATATCGTTACTATATTGAACATTTCTTAGACAAAACTGCTCCGCTGGCCGAAGCCAATCAAGTACGACTTGATGCCTCGCTCGCCACGGTCGATGAAATCGCGATCAAGCAGTTAGCCAAAGAAGTGGCCGCAATTTCTAGCGATGCTGTATTAGTAAGTTTTAATCGCAGTTCTTTTTACTACACTGGAATTACGAATTTATTTCGTAAACCGGAATTTCGCGAAGTGGCGGAAGTGACGGTATTGTCCGAGTTGATCGATCACTTGGATGACGTCATGACCAATTTACAGCAACGCAGTTTTACCGATATTGAGGTGTTGTTAGCGGAAGACAATCCAGTTAGTCAGTACTGCGCCACTATCGTAACCCGTTACGCGGTGACGTCGCAAACCAGTGGGGTGATGGCAATTCTAGGGCCAACGCGCATGAATTATCAGCTGAATCACCAGATTTTACGACATGTTCATTTAGCCTTTAACAAAATAAACAGTGCACCAGCGTTATGAATGATACTCCACCAAAAGACCCGTTAGAGGCTGCTGAAGAAAATCTGGAAGAGGCGATTACCGAAGATGAAGCGGCAGTAACCGAGCCGACGACTGACGAACCAGTTCCCTTCGAAACCGAATCCGTTCTTTTACAACAGGCTCTAGAATACAAAGCGGCAGCGCAACGCGCCACAGCCGATTACCGAAATTTGCAGCGCGATACCGAACAACGAATTTCTAACATGCGCAAATATTCGAATGAGCAACTCTTGGTAGATTTCTGTCCGCTGGTAGATTATTTTGATAGTGCTTTTGCTGCCATCCCACCCGAACAACAAAAAGAACCGTGGGTAAAAGGCGTTAAGCATATTCAAGATTATCTGATGCAAATTATGAAGACGAGCGGAGTAGAACGAATGGTAACCGTCGGTCAACCGTTTAATCCAGAATTGCATGAATCGGTTGGTGAAGAAGAATCGGATCAACCCGAACATACAATAATAAAAGAACTGCAAGCTGGGTTTAATCTGTCAGGCAAAGTTATTAGGCACGCGCGCGTCATAATAGCTAAAGCCAAGGCAGACGCGGCAGCCGCCGACGAGACGCCAACCCAAGCAGAATAACTTAAATAACAATTAATTTATAAATAATATGCGTTTAGTAAAATGGTCTCCCATGATGCCCCCAATGTTCCAAGATTTCAACGAGATGTTTGAAGATTTCGCAGGCCCCATGGCCAAAAGCGGATTTTCTCCAGCCGTTGATGTCTACGAAAAAGATAATAAGGTTGTGGCCGAAACGCCGCTGCCAGGCATCGATCCAGATAAATTAAAAATTTCCATCGAGAATGATGTGCTTTCGATTGAGGGTAGTTCTGAACAATCATCTGAAGTCGACGAAAAGAATTATTACCGCAAAGAAGTGCGTTATGGCTCATTTCATCGGGCGGTCGCTATGCCTTGTTCTGTCGATGGCGATAAAGCCGAAGCTGATTATAGCAATGGTGTGCTCCGCATCACTGTTCCTAAGGCAGCCGCCGTACAAAAAAGAACCA
>CAYYTZ010000096.1:0-4769 GCA_964474735.1 uncultured Gammaproteobacteria bacterium
GGCAAGCCCACATCCCTCCGACCCCCGCAAAAATCGCGTGGGTCATTTTGTATCTCTCAAGCCTCTACACATAAATTATCTCCCCACACAATTGGTTCTAGACTTAGATGCCTCGAGTTGCTATTGTTGGTAAGCATTGGTATTGGTTTGTTTATTTAAGCGGCAAAATGTATACTAATTGTATGTTATTTAAGAGGTTAAAAATAGGGAAAATGTTTTTGGCAGACAAAAATTATAATTAAAGAAAAAAATATGTCGAAAAAGAATCTAATTTTAGCTAGTCTGTTGAGTACGATGGTTTTATTCTTTGGGCAAACAGCGTTAGCTGCTGTCAACACTACAATCACCATGGATGGTGATATGAGCGATTGGGAGGATGTGCCGTCGCTTATTCACCAAGCTGCCCCAGCGCCGACTTTAGAAAATTCTACTACTAGTGGTACAACGTATTACTGGGATCACGACAGCTTAACCTGGGTGGAAGGCATGCCTTTAATAGATTCGTGTTTATATAATGACATGCGGCCTTTGAAGGTTTATACCATGAAATTCGCCAACGATAAAGACTATATGTATTTTTATTGGATGCGCAAGACTGATTATATGGATTATTTTTGGCTAGACGGAGAGACGTTAAGTGAACAGGGATTTTCGGCTGATCCCGTAACCGCTAATGAATTTGATTCGACTCCGCCTTGTCTTGGTGACACAATTTATAATCCAGCAGATTTTGACCACGACATGGTTTTCAGCTTTGATACTAGTTTAGACGGTGATTATGATTATTATTTGGTTATGAATGTGGTGGCTCCGGCCGGTACAGCCGGTGAAACTTATGCTTATACCGTCACTTCTTCTATTTATCAGGACGACGGCAGTGGTAGCTATGATGGCCGGGAAACTGAAACTTTAGTGGAAGAACTAGGCGATGATTACGAGCAATATCCGGGCAGTTGCGAAAACGGTGTCTGTCAGGAAGGTCGCATAAGTATGAGTAATTTTTTTGATGATTTAGAATTAAACTGGAGCGATACAGTGCAAGTCCGCTATGAGGCTCACAGCCAAGATTCATGGTATACCACTGCCAATCTCTACTCATTTAACCGTCACAACCGACTTAACTTTAAATTACAGACCCCACGAAATAAAGAAAAATTCAATGAAAAAAAAGTTCAAATATCAGGTACAGTTAAAACCGGTTCAACCATTGGTGTCTTTGTAAACAACGAAGCAGTTGATAGATTCACGACAACAAAATCTACTTTCAAAAAAAATATTACCCTTAAAAAAGGCTGGAATTATATTGTGTTAAAAGCGGAAAAAGGGGATAATCTGGTTACCTTAGCTAGAAAGGTCAAAAAGTTATAAGCCATGGTAACGTCTAAACAACCTAAGACGTTTTTTGCTCAGTCCGTTTATGCCACAGTCGCCAAAATTCCACGCGGCGAAATGTTGACATATAAACAAGTAGCTATATTAGCTGGTAGACCAAAAGCCTATCGGGCGGTGGGTACTATTTTAAGCCAAAATCAGAACCCGAAAATACCGTGTCATCGCGTGGTGCGGTCCGATGGTAAGGTTGGTGGCTATAACGGTTTGCGCGGTAAAAAGCTGGTTTTACTGAAGTGCGAGGGTGCCGTACAGTAGGGGAATGCTGACATTCAGTCCGTCATTGTTTTTTCAACAGGCAACCTGTCCACATTGGATTTGGCGTGATCTGTATGGCGATCCAAAACGGAAGGGCGAATTACCTGAGTTAGCAAAAAAATTACTCGAACAAGGCGTTTTGCATGAAGAAGAATATATTAAGGGTTTGTCCATAGCACCAGTCTCGCTGGAATTAGGTGAGGTGGCCTATGTCGTGACGGAGCAATTAATGCTACGGGGTGTGCCATTAATATATCAAGGGGCCATTCGGGCCGATTTTGGTGACATTCATTATACCGGTCGGCCGGATTTATTAGAAAGAATTGAGCAGCCCTCCAAATTCGGCGGTTATCTGTATCGTCCGGTTGATATTAAAAATTCAAAGGACGTAAAGCAATTACATTGGTTGCAATTAACCTTATATGGATTAATCCTAGAAAAAATGCAAGGCGTTTTTCCGGAAGATGTGGCAATTATCAATTCGGAAAAAACCCGCCTACCATATCATTTAACGTTAACTCATCGGCTAAAAACCAACAATAAGATAAATGAAATTGCCAGAGTCATGCGTGGGCACAAACCACCGCTTAAGTTGGTAAGTAGTTGTAAAAATAGCCCGTGGTTCAGTGAATGTGTTCGTGAGTCTGAAGCGGTAAATGATATTGCCTTGATTTATCGATTAGATAATCGTGCGGCCACAACTTTTCGCAGTCTTGGTTTGACCACGGTAAAACAAATTGCTGAAATGGATCCAGCTAAATTGCCGCGTATTCCATATATGTCCGCCACTGCTCTGGAACGGGTAAAATTACAAGCCCAAGCTTTACAGACTCACGAATTACGTTGGTTGGCTAAACCAAGCGTTCCCACGGCGCCAATCCAAATTTATTTTGATATAGAAGGGGATCCACTGTTACAAGTACAATACTTATTTGGTTTTTGGATTGTTGGTGATACGGAACGACGCTTGGAAAAATTTGGCCAAGTGCACACTCAACCGGATAGTTCAAGTTACTATTTATATTTTTTAGCCAAAGAACCAGCTGACGAGGCTGTGATGTGGAAACAATTTATTTGTTGGCTACGTTCATTACCAGCTTCGAATCAATATTTAGTTTATCATTTTGCCGATTATGAACGGTCACGTACCAAGGGTATGGCCGAAACTTATGGTCATAGCAATGTAGTTGAGCCGTTTATTGATCGATTTGTTGATCTATCCATTGTTGTGCAGCAATCGGTGATTATGCCGCTATATTTTTATTCGATAAAAGACATTGCTAAATCGAAATTTTTAGGATATAAATGGCGTCATCCAAAGGCCGGTGGAGCACAAAGTATATTTTGGTATGAAAAATGGCTAGAAACCAAAGACCCGCAAGTACTTCTAGATATCGTAAATTATAATGAAGACGACGTGGTAGCCACGGAATATTTGCGGAATTGGTTACTGCAGGCGAATTGACCGGACTGACAAAATATGACAAACTACTTTATATGTCTAAATACGAGGCCGTTATTGGTTTAGAAATTCATGTTCAGTTAAATACGAAATCAAAGTTATTTTCGAGTGATTCTAATGCCGATACACTTGAACCAAATGTTCATGTCAATCCGGTTTCTATGGGGCATCCCGGTACCTTGCCAGCGCTCAACCAAGTGGCGGTAGAAAAAGCGGTTTTAGCCGGTCTGGCATTTCATTGCACAATAGCGCGACTTAGTCGGTTTGATCGTAAACAGTATTTTTATCCTGATTTACCCAAGGGCTATCAAATAACTCAGCATTGGTTGCCAATCTGTAGTGGCGGAGAACTAACTATTTATCCGGACGATACCGAACCGGCAGTGATTGAGCTGGAACGTATTCAGCTAGAAGAAGATGCGGCGAAAAATGTTCATACTCAAACATCCACGTTGGTAGATTTTAATCGAGCTGGTTGTCCATTAATAGAAATTGTGACAAAACCCTGCATTAAATCACCAAAAGCGGCGCGGGTATTTTTGCAAGAGTTGCAGATGTTAGTGCGGTATATAGGTGTTTCCGATGCCGATATGGAAAAAGGACATATGCGCATGGATGCCAATGTATCGTTACGACCAGTGGGTGATGATGCGTTGTATCCGCGGACTGAAGTAAAAAATTTGAATTCATTTAAGGCCGTAGAAAAAGCCTTAACATATGAGATTACCGAACAAACGAAATTATGGAATGAACATGCGGCACCCGAAAAATTGCGCACTTGCGGCTGGGACGATGCCACTGGCAAAACCGTAGAACAGCGCATTAAAGAAGAAACTGCTGATTATCGGTATTTTCCTGAGCCGGATTTACCGCCATTAGTATTAAGTGAGGAGGAGATTGAGAAAATTAGTCGACATTTACCAGAATTACCAGCCGAGCGGCGGGAGCGCTTTCGGGCAGAATACTTTTTGTCATACTATGATGCCAAAGTGTTAACTAGTGATCCGGCCGTAGCAGATTATTACGAGGCAACCGTGTCGGAATTGCGCAGTTGGTTGAATTCATTAGATACCACTGAAGGTAGCGATGAGGAAGTTTGGCAACGTGAAGGGACAAAGTTGTGTCGAGCGGCCTGTAATTGGATGACGACCGAATTATTTGGTTTATTGGCAAAAACAAAGCAAACCTTTAGCGATCTAAAAATAACTGCAGAAAATTTAGCGGAATTTATCTGTTTAGTTCACCAAAATCGTTTAAATTCATCGGCCGCCCAAACCGTAATCCGGCACATGTTTGATCATGGGTCCGATCCGTCACAGGTTATTGCGGAATTAGATTTAGAGCAGGTCCACGATGAATCTGCCCTGGGTATTGTTTGTGACGAAGTCATCACAGCTAATCCAAAAATCGTGGCTGATTACAAATCTGGCAAAGAACGTTTGTTGATGTATTTGATTGGTCAGGTGATGAAGCAAATGAAAGGCAAAGCCAACCCAGAAATGGTGACCAGCCTCTTGCGAGAAAAATTACGATAGAGTACTATTGCAAAGATTATGCCAACCGAACACCCGTCTACACCAATTATCGTCGTGTCCGGTTTACCGCGGTCTGGCACTTCGATGATGATGAAAATGCTCGAAGCTGGTGGCGTGTCGGTTTT
>CAYYTZ010000097.1:0-2548 GCA_964474735.1 uncultured Gammaproteobacteria bacterium
GCGCGGTAGCTCAACTTATTCAACAACGTAAAGCCGAGATCGCTGAGATTGTTCATCTAGAAACTGGTAAGCCAACTAAGGATGCCCTGGGCGAAGCTGGTGCCGCTATAGAGATGGGTTTCTTTGTAGCTGGTGAGGGACGCAGATATTATGGGCGCACGACTAGTAGCGCTATGCCCAACCGTACGGCTATGACCGTGCGTCAACCCGTTGGTGTTTGTGGATTAATTATTGCGGCCAATACTCCATTACCTAATGTGGTCTGGAAAGCTTTCCCGACGTTACTCTGTGGTAATACCGCTGTAATGAAACCATCAGAAGATATTCCTTACACGGCAATTTGGTTTGCTGAATTATTAAAAGAGGTGGGTGTACCGGCGGGTGTGTTTAATGTGGTGCAAGGTTTTGGTGCCGATGTGGGTGCTCCGCTGGTAGCTGATCCACGCATTGATTTAGTTAGTTTCACTGGTTCGGTTCCGGTTGGTAAACAAATAAACGAAGTAGCGGCCAAGCGTCTCGCTAAAGTCTGCTTAGAACTGGGTGGAAAAAATCCGTTAGTAGTTTGCGATGATGCCGATTTAGACAGTGCGGCAGATTTTGCCATTCAATCGGCTTTTTCTAATGCCGGACAACGGTGCGCGGCCGGTAGTCGCTTAATTGTTTTCGCCAAAGTTTATGACGAGTTTAAAGCCAAGCTGGTTGAGCGCGCGAACAAACTTAAAGTTGGTAATACCGATGATTGTGATTTAGGCCCGGTGGTTAATGAACGTTATTTAAATAATATGTCAGGCACGGTTGAGCGTGCTGTAGCAGCTGGTGCCACAGTGTTGACCGGAGGGAAACGCTTAACCGATCCAGCTCATGCTGAAGGCTATTATTATACTCCAACTATTTTAGAAAATGCCGCTGCCACTGCCGAAATTTCTCAAGCAGAATTATTTGGACCAATTACCGTGCTTTATAAAGTGGCGGATTTTGCCGAAGCCTTGGCGCTGGCTAACAATACTTCTTTTGCTTTAACCGCGGCTATTCATACAAGTTCAATCCATCGAGCGCAGGTTTTCCAGGAACAGTGTCAGGCTGGAGTTATTTCTGTAAATGGTCCATCACATGGCAGTGAGCCACACTTGCCCTTTGGCGGACTAAAAAATTCCGGTACTGGTTGGCGCGAAGCTGGCACCGAAGCGCTTGATGTTTATTCTGACTGGAAAACGATTTACATTAAGCATAATCCGGCGCGCGTTTAAGCGTTGCCCTTTCGCAATAATAACTGCCGCATAAATGACTACCGCTAAAGAATTATCTTGCGTCGCCTTAATCCCGGCTCGGTCTGGCTCTAAACGGGTTAAAAATAAAAATGTTCGTCTGTTAGGCGGCCATCCGCTTTTGGCCTATACCATAGCTACTGCAAAAGCTTCTGGTGTATTTAAGCGCGTGATCGTTTCTACTGATAGTGCCGAAACCGCGGCAATAGCAAAAAAATATGGCGCTGAAGTGCCTTGGTTGCGCCCGACAGAATTTGCCGCTGATAATTCCCCAGACATTGAATGGTTAGAGCACACTTTGCAGCAACTTGAAGCCGCTGGAGAAACCTATGATGCTTTCGCGCTTTTACGCCCCACTAGTCCGTTTCGCCAAACGGCTACAATTCAACGCGCTTGGAATTATTTTACTAGTTTAACCGGCGTTGATTCAATTCGCGCCATTGAACTATGTACACAACATCCGGCTAAGATGTGGCAGGTAACGGGCGAGGGGACAACAGCGCGTATCAATCCAGTAATGGTGAACCCGGATAAGACTGGTACTCCATGGCACAGCACACCATATCAAGCCTTGCCTAAAATTTATGCACAAAATGCCAGTTTAGAAATCGCCTGGACGCGCGTGCCACTTCAACAGCACACTATTGCCGGTCGCGAAATTGCGCCGTTTATTACCGAAGGGCACGAAGGCTTTGATATTAATAATCAGGAAGATTGGATTATTGCAGAATATATGTTAGAACATCAACAAGTTACTTTACCAATTATTATTTGATTCTCGTATGGCGTTATCGTACATCTCGTTAGATGAAATTCGTCGCATTATAAAAGAGGTAACAGATCCGTCACAACGCTCCGCCATTTTAGCTACCTTGTTTCGTATCAATACTTTATACATGATTGCTCAAGCTGGCTCGGGCCATATTGGTTCCAGCTTTAGTGCTATGGATATTACTACCTGGCTTTGGACGCAAGTGATGAATGATCCGAATAACGTTAAAAATCCCAATCATGATGTGTATTTTTCTTCCAAAGGACATGATGCGCCTGGTCTATATTCTATACTAATTGGTCTGGAAAAAATACCGTTTGAAACTATTCACACCCTGCGCCGTTTTAACGGTTTGCCCGGACATCCAGATATTGCTCACACCGAATATATTGCTACTAACACCGGCTCGCTTGGCATGGGCATCGCCAAAGCACGGGGCATGGCGTTGGCGCGTCGGCTTAATAACCAAACCGGCAGATTTTATGTTTTAACCGGTGATGGCGAATTGCAG
>CAYYTZ010000097.1:2558-4723 GCA_964474735.1 uncultured Gammaproteobacteria bacterium
TCGTTCTTTCCATCTCCATCTACATCTCCCACGCCTAAACCAACCGCTAATAAAAAATATGCCAACATTACGGTAATTGTGGATCATAATAAAATGCAATCTGATACTTGGGTAAAGAATGTTAGCGACCTAGGTGATTTGGCGAAGAAATTTTCCGCTTTTGGTTGGGATGTGCAGAGCATCGATGGGCACGATCTTACGGCCATTGCCGCAGCGCTGGAACATTGCCAACAAGTAACCGACCGCCCGCAGATTATTGTGGCCGATACCATTAAAGGGAAAGGTGTTTCTTTTATGGAGTCAACGGCTCTAGGCGAAGAAGAATCGTTATACAAATTCCATAGTGGTGCGCCCAGCGCAGATAATTATGTTAAAGCGTTAGATGAATTATTGAAGTGTGCCTACGAACAATTAGCGGAGGCCAAACAACCACCCTTGCAATTAGAAACTAAAGAGCTGTTGCCGCGTTACGGTGTTAGTGCCACTGCTCAAAAATTAGTTCCAGCTTATGGCGATGAATTATTGAAACTAGCAGGTGAACATAAAGATTTAATTGCGCTGGATGCCGATTTAATGCTGGATACTGGGTTGATTCCATTTAAAGATAAATATCCAGAGCGCTTTATTGAATGTGGAATTGCCGAACAAGACATGGTGTCCTCAGCGGGTGGCTTGGCGTTGTCTGGAAAATTGCCGGTTGTCCATTCTTTTGCCTGTTTTTTAACTACCAGACCGAATGAACAAATCTATAACAATGCCACTGAGGGTAAAAAAATTATTTATACCGGTTCACTCTCGGGTGTGTTACCAGCTGGTCCGGGGCATTCACATCAATCGGTGCGCGACATTTCTATTTTAGGAGCCGTGCCGGGATTAACTTTAATTTCACCGGCTACCGAAACTCAAACTCGCCAGTCCATTCGCTGGGCAGTCGAACAAAATCAGCAAAGCACTTATATACGTTTGGAAAGTTTACCATTTGATTTGCCCGCTGAGTTTGATAATAAAGAGCCGCTCCGAATTGGCTTTGGCCATAAATTACATAGTGGTAAAACTATCGCCTTAGTGGCATATGGACCTACATTATTGAAGCAGGCTTATTTGGCTGCTCAAGAATTAGCTAAGGTCGGTCAAAGTGTGGCTGTATATAATTTACCGTGGCTCAACACCATAGCACCAGAATTTGTAAAAGAATTATCCCTATATAAAACAATTATCACTTTAGATAATCATTACGTGCAGTTTGGCCAGGGTGTAATGGTGGCCGCGGCGTTACAACAACAAGGCAGTATCACTCGCTGTATCACACTGGGCTTAACCGAAGTGCCGCGTTGTGGTCAAAATGACGAAGTATTAGCGCATCATAAATTAGATGCGGCCAGTTTAGTGGCACAAGTACGTCAGGTGAAGTAACGAGTTTGCTCTAAAGGCACTGAATGACGTTTTAAAGTTACATAGACGCCGCCAATCATTATTAACGCACCAACTAATTGGAGCCAGGAAATCGGCTCAGCTAAAATTGTTGCCACCAAAATCATACTAAACAGCGGTTCGCTTTTTAGTAAACCAATCGCTTTTGAAATATCCATCGTTCGGAATCCCTCAAACCAGAAAATTTTGCCAATCCCAAATACCGCGATGCCGTTAATAATCATGAACCATAAATTTCTGGAATCTAGGCCAGCGAATTGATTTGTTTCCAACGCGCCGCTCAAAAGTAGCAAAAAAATTCCACCAAACAACGAACGACCAACTACCATAAATTCTGACGAAACATGGTTCATCGCTTTTTTGGCAAAGAAGTTACCAAATGGATAAAATGCTGTGCTGATAATAATTAAGACATCACCAATCGTTAAAGCAAAACCTCCATTCCAAACAATACCAATGGCGCCGCACACCACTAAACCAGCGCCGATAATTTTAAGCCGAGTAGTAGGTTCACCAAAAATTGGAGTAAATAAAACTGTCAGGGGAATTTCCGCCAGCAGCAACAGTGCTGCATGTAAACCCGAAGTTAAGCGCACTCCAATGTAGAATAAAGTATAAGGAATAATTATATTAAAGAGGCTGTTCAGGGCTACTAATTGCCAGTTTTTGCGAATACGTTAAAGAGTGTCGCGCCGCCGATGAAGTAAAAGCAGTAACGCCGGTAGAGTTGAAAT
>CAYYTZ010000098.1:0-4698 GCA_964474735.1 uncultured Gammaproteobacteria bacterium
AAAACCACCCGACTATGTTGAGCGCATTGTAAAGCGCAATACAAACCCGCCACACCACTGCCAATAACTACGACTTGTTTCATGGAATGATGTCTAAAGATAAATCCAGCGCTGGCGCCGAATGAGTTAATTCACCTAACGATACAACATCAATTCCGGTTTTGGCATAGCGGGCAATATTTGCCAATTTAATACCACCAGATGTTTCCAACACATAACGCCGGCGCAGCTTCTGTGCTTCTAGCCAACGAACCGCTAAACGCAAACGTTCAATTGAAAAATTATCCAGCAGTAAAATATGAAATTGTGGATAATGAATCACTGCCCGTTTTAATTCGGTTAATGACGATATTTCTAGACTGGCCAATTTAGTATGTAAACGCATTTTTTGCAATGTTTCATAGGGGCATAATGCCACATGATTATCTTTAACCATAATGCCATCTCCTAAATGTAAACGGTGCGTCAGTCCGCCTCCCAACGCTACCGCTCGTTTATCTAAGGCGCCCCAAATAGTTTTACGCGTGGCGGCCACTGCCACTGACTTCCCCGTTAAATTAACCGCTCGTTTAGTTATAGTGGCAATCCCGCTTAGTCGTTGCATGGCATTTACCACTGTCCGTTCTACGGCTAATAACGTCCGCGCATTGCCGCTTAATTTTAAAACTATTTTTCCGGCTGGCACGACAGCACCATCTGCCACAGTTTGACGAACTGTAATACCTTCGTGCCGTAATAGCCAAGTTACCTCATCAATTCCGGCTATCACACCAGCCTGTTTTGTTCGAATAACCGCTCGACAACGACGGGCTCGCGAAATCAATTTTTTACTGGATAAGTCGCTGGCGGCATCACTGCGTAAATTGCCCAACAAAAAACGCCCCACCTGCTCCAAATACCACGGGTTACGCAAATGCAACTCGCGCGAGTGATCATAATACTCACGAACGGCCGACGTCATAGTTATAGTTTACCTGATTGCGATCATCCGTTCAATCGCCTGCCTCGCCGCGGATCGAACATCCGGTGGAACCGTTATCTCGAATTGCATAAAACGTAGACTATCATAGACTTTTTGTAGGGTTATTTTCTTCATATACTCACAAATAGCCGTCTCTTTTAATGGATAATAGGTTTTTTGTGGCACCACTCGCTTCATGCGTTCAATAATACCTATCTCGGTACCAATGATGAACTCTGTAGCCGTAGATTCCGCCACTTCCTTGATCATGCCACTAGTCGATAAAACTTTAGCGTTATGTAAAGTGTGCTTATCTAGCATCATCAAACACTGGCTAACACAACCACATTCTGGATGTAAAATAAATTCAGCTTGCGGATGTTGCTTTTGTAAGCGTTCCATCTGTTCTTGACGAAAACCGGCGTGCACATGACACTCACCCGGCCAAATATGCATATTGACCCGACCAGTCAGGCGTTGCACATAAGCCCCCAAAAACATGTCCGGTCCAAATAAAATTTCTTGATCGGCTGAAATACTATTAACAACTTGTACCGCATTGGACGATGTACAACAGTAGTCGCTTAGCGCTTTAACTGCTGCAGTAGTGTTCACATACATAACTACCAGCGCTTGCGGATGTTTACTTTTCCAGTCGCGTAGTTGTTCGGCGGTAATAGAATCGGCTAATGAACAACCGGCCGCTAAATCTGGCAAAAGCACTGTTTTATCAGGTGATATTATTTTTGCGGTTTCGGCCATAAAATGTACACCGCAAAATACAATCGTCTGGGCATTTGTACTGGCGGCTTGGCGAGCTAGTTCCAAGGAATCACCGATATTATCGGCGATGTCATATATTTCCGGCAATTGATAATTATGCGCCAAAATGACGGCCTGCTGCTCTTTGGCCAACGCTCTGATGCGGGATTTAAGTTCGGCTTGATCCATGACCGTTTAATATTATAGGCTCAATCCAATCGGCCAGCGTGGGCTCAACATAAGTTCTCCACTCAGTTTGGTGCTGACGAATCCAAAGTCGAATTTGACTGCCAGCTATCATAACGGTTTGCTTAACTGGTTGAACTAACTTGCCCTTGGTTTGAAATAAGCTTTGTACCAGCTCGTTGCCGGTGACAATGATTGAATATTGATTTGTCACAGTATAGATGATTTTCTCAACGTGATCAACCCAGGCGGCGTCATTATGAATATCTGGTATATTAACAATTGTAATTCGAGCCGCCAATGGTTGTTGCTGAAAAACAGTTTCAATACAACGTCTACGCTCAGCAGCCGAAAGTGGATTTTCCTCCGTCCTAGAATATTGCGCACTACCAATACCAATTACGATATGTTGATAGCCTTGCTCAACCAAATCTTGCAGCACTGAATAGTGCCCGCTATGAAATGGCTGAAAGCGTCCAATAAAAATTGCGGTTTTCATGTTGACAGCGCAATTGGGGGCAGCGCCAATTTATGACCAGCCCGTAGCACTAATTCGTTGACGCGCGCCACATGTTCTGTTTTGAACTGCTCAAGGCTAGCTCCGGTTTCTCGAGCTCTTAATATAGCATCCAACTGCAAGTATGACATCCCTAGTTCGGCTTCATCAGTTTGACCTAATTTTAAACCAGCGCTGGGTATTTTGGTAATGATCCGCTCTGGTACCTGCAATTCCCGCGCTAACTCCCAAACTGCAGTTTTATATAAACCTCCTAACGGCAACATATCTACACCGCCATCGCCGTACTTGGTAAAATAACCAGTCATTAATTCAGTTTTATTACCAGTGCCAATCACAAGGCCGCCTACTAAATTTGCTCTTCCGTATAACAACGTCATACGAATACGCGCTTTCAAGTTCATCAATGGCAACCCATCGGAAAAATCACCACTGGCGGCTTGATAAGCTGTAACCAGTGGATCAATCGAAATGGTGTTCAGGGTAATGCCTAACACTTGCGCTACGAGCTCGGCATCAGCTTGATCGCTGGCTATATTAGTGGCAGACGGTAAAAAAAATCCATGCAGCTGTTTTGCTGGCATGATTTGCGCCAGTAAATAAGCCACTACCGCCGAATCAACTCCACCACTAATTCCAACAACCGCCGGTTTAGCGGATAAACGTGTTTTTAAGAAATCAACGATAAACTGATACGACATGCTTTATTTTAAACCGGTGCTACCAAAACCACCAGCACCGCGAACCGTGGCTGAAAGTTCATTAACTTCAATTAGCGTACCCTGCACAATCGGTTGAATCAGCAACTGGGCAATTTTTTGTCCAGCCGTAACGGTCTGGGTTTGCGTATCAGAATTATATAAGGCAATTTTTATTTCTCCTCGATAACCCGCATCAATTACACCAGCTAAAGTAGTTAAACCTGTCTTCGTGACCACCCCAGATTTATCCCACACCAAGCCAACATAACCTTCTGGAATAGCCATGGCCACACCCGTCGGTACCAAAACACGACCACTTGGCGCCACAACCATAGTGGTAGCGGCATATAAATCCATTCCGGCATCGGTGTCATGAGCATAAACCGGTAAAATTGCGTTAGGATGTAAACGTTTAAGCTGGATTTCCATAAATAATTAAAAAAATGTACTCAGTAATTGATTAATATCATATTGCACTGTCGTCAAAGACCTACTAGCATCAATCATTTTCCAGTTGGCAGTGCTTTTGGCCAATTTACAAAAATATTCCCTGACATCATTGTGAAAATCAAGATCAAACTCGTCAAAACTATTCATTACATGATTAGCCTGCGAACGCTTACGTTTAATACCAAGCGCTGGTTCAATATCAAGATAAATTACTAAATGCGGCTGCAAACCGTCGCGGGCATAAGTTTCTAAACTCGTAATTAAATCAGTTTGACTTAATTTACGTCCACCAATTTGATAGGCCAAAGTAGACCCGGTAAACCGATCACATAATACCGTTTCGCCCCGGGCTAACGCGGGTTGAATCATTTCTGCCACATGTTGCGCCCGATCCGCTAAAAATAATAATAACTCAGTTTTAGTCGCCAGTGGAACAGTGCTGCCACCTTGGGCCTCTAAAATTAATTGCCGCACGTGCTGGCCAAAAGCCGTACCACCCGGTTCGTGTGTCGTAATAACAGTTTGCCCTCGTTCACGTAAAAATTCGGCCGTTAATTGAACGTGCGATGATTTCCCACTGCCCTCGCCCCCTTCAAAAACGATAAATCGGCCTGTGTTCATGCGGCTACCATAACATGTTTAGCGGTAGCCAGCAATGCGGGCTCCTCCAATATAGTCTGCCTCGTACACCCTCTTTTCAAAAACTATTTCAGGCACCGCCCCGGACAAACGATATACTTTTACCCAAGCTTGCCCACCGCTCGCTTGACTGACCATTAATTCATATTCATTAATATCATCTTTCATGGTGTCCCATTGCGTTACTGCCACATCAACGCTGCCGGTAAACGATTCACCGAACGGTTTAAATCCCGCCATTATTTTTTGGCCGGTCGCGTCAAAAACCCGGACGGTTCCAGCCCGACCAGATTCCGTGCCAATAATAATCTCTGCCACACCATCACCGGTCACGTCTTCGGCAGTTACATTTGCTCCGCCGGTAAAACTTTTTTTAAATGGATAAAACTCACTTTGCAGACCACTACCAGTTCCGCTTAAAATCCCACACACCGTACTATCACCAGAACGCGTAACAACTATTACCTCATCACCGGCTGTTG
>CAYYTZ010000099.1:0-4661 GCA_964474735.1 uncultured Gammaproteobacteria bacterium
TTATTGTACCAGTTTTCTATCTAGCTGACCTGTCTAGTTTTTCCAGTCCATTATACCGTGCCATCCGACCGTTGTAATCGAAAAAGGGATGAATCCATAAAAAGCGGTGGATCAACCAGGCGCAGGTATCGATCTTTTCCGCTGCAGTTTTGACTGCCTCCATACGCGCAGCTAAATCGGCTTCCCAATTTTTCATTAACACTGGAACGTCAAAATAAGCTGGTGGCTCATACACACCTAACTGTACGTTATGCTTTCGGTAGCGACCGGCATCCGGATAGAGATTACCGCAGAGCATGTGGTGCAAACGCTGAACAGTGATTTGCGTCAACGGTAACCGAGCACTCTGACGAATGACATATTTTTGTACGATGGCCAAATTATCCGTGACCATAGTTTCAATTTCGCGCTGCGACAAAATACCGAGCAAGGTCTCACGGTGACTGTGTGGCGTTTTGGTCATAACTACAACTTGACGTTTTTGTAACTACCATCCATGATCAGATCAATGGCGTGATGGTGGTATTTAGTATAAAACTCCCGTTTACTATAAGGGGCCTCCTGTTCAATCGCCATACTGTAATAGAGCATATCCACAAAACGTTGAATAAATTGTTGTTGCTGTTTGGTAAATTTTTTGCGTTCCATATAAATGTATTATACATCAAAAGCCCTTATAAAAAAAGCCGTCCTGGCATTGAGTGTATATTTATAGTATTAAAATTTTTTTATTTCCGCAAACTGCAAACGTTTAAGTTGATTGGCGATGATGGCATCTGTCAATGGTTCTGAATAATAAATGGCTGTTAACTCAGTTTGTTTATCTTGTTGCGCCAACTGCCAATTACTCAAAATGGTACGCGGACTGATTGGTTTTCGTACTTCTTTTTTTCGAACTAATTCGACGACCTCAGCTACATCAAGGCCAACCTTCAAACCGATCATCGTAAAATCATAAAAATCACGGTAGCGCACGCGATCATTCATCGCCCGAATTTTTTCGGCGGCAATTTCACGAATATCCATCACTCGCACGAAGGTGTCTACACCATACGCATTATGATACTTTATTTCTTTGGGCGGTAATAGCACATTTTGCAAACAATCAATCTCCACCTTTAATGAATTTGGCTGACTGAGTGGCCCAGCAAACTGTAGGCGCTCAATTTTAATGGTAGCTTTTGAAACGTAATCTTTTTTAACGGATAAAAAATCATAATCAGCAAATATTGCCTTAACTGGCTCCACGGCTAACGACGCGGCATTCGTAAAAAAATCTAAATCTTCAGAAAAACGTAGCTGTGGTAAATATGTATGATGTAACGCCGTACCACCTTTGAAAATGAGTTTATCGCGGAGAGCCGATTCATAAATAATTTTTGATACGACGGCCAAAAAATAATCTTTTTCCGCAATAGCCAAGGGGTAACGCAACGTTCTATTATTAATGATCTCAAGTTCTCGCCTCGATAAGAGTAATATTTTACTCATAATTTTTTATTTATCGAAGTGCGAATGATAATATAAACGCCATTTAGCGTTAAATTGGGTACTGTCGTTTGTCATTTTACTTGACCCCCTCCGGCGTGAAACCAGCGAATGGATATCAGATGCATCCATATCGTGCCGATCAAATAAAAATCCAACCATGCGTTGTACAACTGTTTGTTCTTTTATTAAAAATGTCAGCAATTGAGAAATATTAAGATCCTGTATATAGTCATGTAATTTTTCATTCACCAGATCAATCGCATGAAACGTTCGATTAAAATGTAATAAATCAAGTAACGCCTTTTCTGGCGTTGCCACATTAACATAGGCATTTTCCACAACCGCTTGAGTAAACCCAAAGTAATATTTTGCTTGTGTTCTGGTAAAGCGATAGGACATGCTTTGAATTGTTCTGGACTGCTGGTTTTCCAAGGTAACAGAATGCGTTGCTTGTAGTAGTTGATCAAACATTCCATGAAATTGTAAGGCTGCTTCAAATGAAATATATGATTCCGGCGCGAGCTTTTGAGCTATCTTGAACGGTGAAAGTGTTGTTGTCCCAAGTGACTCCATAGTAGTAATAACGTATAATTCCCGTTTCAACCGAACCAACCACCCTTTTTTTGTGAGCTCACCAATCCACTTATGAACATATTGATCGCTAACTGTAAACCGCTTGGCTGCTTGCTGAAGTTGTTCAATCGTAACAATTACACCATAGGAAACTATAGAATTTTCGAGCAATTTATGGTCATTTTTATTTAAAATTGTACTTCTTGTTCCCATTTAATACCCTATTTAGGTTATTATCTATACTTATTATATACTAATAGGTTTTTTTGCAATACTCACATCTCAAGCTCTGTTATCGCAGCCTAATAGTAACAATCGGATTACTTGAGACGAACAATTGTCTACAACCCAGCATTGTTTATGTAGTGCTTTCGTGTTTTAATTATCATCAACGTATGGAAACCGCCTTACAGTTTAAAATTACACTCAACTATCTAACGCCAAAAATTTGGCGCAGAATTCAAGTGCCGAACTCCTATACCTTTTGGGATCTGCATTGCGCCATTCAAGACGCTATGGGGTGGACGAATTCTCACTTACACGGATTTTACATGACAAACAAAAAATACGACAAAGATCGGCCAACCATTATCCAAATGCCGAATCCGGAATGGGATGGACCAAGTGCCCTACACGAAGCACACGAATATCTCACAGAGTGGTTTCCAAAACGTGTTAAACAATGTACCTATACTTATGACTTCGGTGACACCTGGGACCATACAGTTGCATTTGAACGTGCCGTACCGGCAGATCATAAACCATATCCGCGCTGTGTAGCCGGTCAACGTACTTGTCCGCCGGAAGATTGTGGTGGACCGGGTGGATATATGGATCTACTTAAAGTCATTAATGAGCCTAAAACCGCTGAAGGTATGCGATTACGGGATTGGATGGGATTAGTCGAAGGTGAAATTTATGACCCAACTCAGTTTTCAGCTGAACAAATAAAGTTTGCCGATCCACATATTTGGCTCAAAGAATATTTATCCTACATTGAACAAAGCGCTAATATTAGGCGTAAATAATCGCTTCTGCAAATTTGTGTAAATTTTGGTACGAATATGTACATTTTTGTGCTGTGTTTTGCACACGCTCAGATGATCCCTCAATACTTTGCACACACCTCAATATGAATGATTGTTATTCAGTTATGCTCAAAAAGTGTTTTTAGCATCAAACCAGCAGTAGAAAACACAATGGCGTTTTACTGACGGCGCTAAATTTACTCAACAGTTAAATTAAACCGGGTGGGATTTTGCAACACAATTTGAAAATATTCCGCGAAAGCTCCAATATCGTCTAAATGTTCTTTTGCCGTATCATACAATTCTGGCGGTGTAACTTCCCAATAAATATGAACCAACCGATTACGATAGCCCGCTAAACCCAAATTGTGCTGGGCAAACTCTGCCGGAATAATACCAGCCGTGCCCAGTGATTGAATAATAGCAGTATAATCTTTTGTTTCGATTGGTAATCTCGATAAAATATGAGTTCCGGCAGTTAATATGCCTTCTAAAGCACGACGAAAATAATGTTCAAGTTGAGCGTAGAGTTGACGGTTAGTGACAAAAACGTCTTTGGGTTGTACTAATAAAGCTGCCAACTCTTGACGAGATGATTCAATATCCGCAATTAAATTGCGTAATTTATCTCGGTTTAACGGAGCCAGTTGAATCATATTTGTAACGCTTGTTCGTGAATGTGAATGATTGGCAAAAAATCATAATAAGTTATCATGGCGCGCTCACGAAAATCAGCAAAACTATGGGTTGAAGCCTGGTAGAGCGCTTTACCACGTTGAGCGGCTTGATATTGTAAAGCCGGTGGCGCCTGATACAAATCAACTAAGTCAATCCGCCGTTGCGGGTAAGTTTGTTGTAAGACGGCATATACCTGTCCATAGCGACGCAGTTGTGATTTGCTTTGAGCTGATGAAAATACTACGCCAATGTCATAATCACTATCGGGCCGGGCGGTACCATCAACTTGTGAACCAAATTCAACCAAAGCGTCGACTCCTAATTCCTTAAATTGTTTATTATACTTAGTAAAATCCATACCGGAAATTTACCATAAAAATGCCAGTTCCACAAGACACGACTTAGGCGTATCAACAACTTGGACGGCTGTCAGTTTTGCTACGTATGCTGTCTTCGAATTTTACCCATGAGTTGCTTTATTTGCTGACTGGTCGTCACCGGATAGCTGGCATGGCTTTGAATACTTAATAAACGTGACGGCAACTCGCGCCGTTGCGTCAAAACATAATGACGAATTTCGTCGAGCGTTGGCAGCCGCTGAACCAATTTTCCGCTTTTAACCATTTTTTTAAGCAGCGGTTGCCCTAAACTTTCCTGATCGAGTCCTATAATATCTTTTTGCATAACCCCGGCTTGATACACTCTGAACACTTGTTTCTTGCCCGGATAATTTATCTTGCCTAAAGCTAACTTGGCTTTGGGGATCATGGTATTCCCCACTTGCAATTCGGCCAATTTATAAACCGCTTCTAAACTAGGAGCATCATTAGAAACTGTCATCTCGGTAATAGCCAAAAACTTATCAATCGGTGCGCGTCGACTGATTAACTC
>CAYYTZ010000100.1:0-3456 GCA_964474735.1 uncultured Gammaproteobacteria bacterium
TACCTCCATATCCTGGAAGTATATCAGATTTGGCTATATGGCAACAGGTTTATTAACGAATTGGGGATAGAGAATTATGTTAAAGGCGTGGCCGAAGCCGGTGACGATAATACGCAAGCTTATCTTAAAACTTTATATACCGCTGCTCGCAGTTACGCCTATTATAATTACTTATATCCAACCAAACACGAGGATGAAAATTATACTTTAGATGCTACGGCTAATGACCAGGTCTATCGGGGCTACGGTTTTACTGCGCGCGCGCCAAATATTTCCACTGCCGTGCAAGCGACCACTGGAACAATTGTGCATTATGATGGCGAGCCGGTAGTTACACCATATTTTTCCCAAAGTGATGGCCGAACCAGGGCTTGGAGCGAAGTCTGGAGCGGTGATTATCCATACTTAGTGTCGGTAGATGACCCGGGTTGTGCTGGTGACGAATTATTGGGGCACGGCGTTGGTTTAAGCGCTAAAGGGGCACGTTATTTTGGTGAACAATCTTGGCACTGGCGTGAAATTTTGCAGTATTACTATACGGGGGTGGAGTTGCGACAGCTTTGGTAATTTACAGAATCAGCATAGCGTCACCAAAACTGAAAAAGCGATAACGTTCAGTTATGGCAACTGCATAAGCCCGGTCAATGGCAGCTTTTCCCGCGAGTGCGCTTACTAACATCAATAAGGTTGATTTTGGGAGATGAAAATTTGTAATTAGGGCATCAACAGTGTTGAAATGGTAACCGGGCGTAATAAAAATATCTACCCAGCCTTGGTTAGTTTTTCCGGCAAAAGCCTCAAGGGTGCGACAAGCCGTTGTGCCAACCGCCACAATTTTATTGCCGCGTTTTTTTGCGGCGGAAATAATTCTGGCCGTGGCTTCTGGTAAAATGGCGTATTCTTTATGCATGACGTGGTTGGCCAACTGTTCAGTTTTAACTGGAGCAAAAGTACCTAGTCCAACGTGCAGCGTGATAGGCGCAATTATTATGTCGGCGGCTTTGAGTTGTGTTAGTAAGGCGTTGGTGAAATGTAAACCGGCTGTAGGTGCTGCCACCGAGCCATCGGCTTGCGCATAGACGGTTTGGTACTCACTCATCGGGTTGGCGGCCGTAATATATGGCGGCAAAGGAACACTGCCAATGCTAGTAATATTTGGCTTATTGAATTTAATTTCCCAGGCCATCTCATCAAGGGGGCGCTGTAAGGTCCCGGTAAAGCCATCAGTTAAAGTAAGTGTCAGTCCCGGTTTAACTTTACCACGGACTAAACAAGACCACAGTAGGTCGGTGGTCGGCCATAATAAAAAGATTTCAATTTTTCCTCCGCTCGGTTTGGTTCCATGCAAACGAGCCGGGATTACTTTTGAATCGTTTATTATTAATACATCACCGGGTTGCAGCCATTGGCCTAGGTTATAAAAATGATCATGCGTAATATGCGCTGTGTCCGGAGATAAACCGTGTTTTAAAATTAACAAACGGGCATTATCGCGCGGCGTCACCGGATGTTGCGCAATCAGTTCTGGTGGCAGTTGGTAATCAAAATCACGTAGCGTCAGCTTCATGTCCAACTTCTTGGGTATGGCGTTTACTAGCAGCATCGCTGGCACGCACAATTAAACGAGTTATTTCTTCGGGACGAGGGACGTTTTGGAAAACAAAGCGTTGCTGTTCGGCTGACGTTTGAATATATACATTGCCATAATCAAAGAGTGTTTGTAGGTGACCGTGTACTTCTGATGTCACGTCTTGCACTTTTATCACATTAAGTTCCGAGATAATCCGATCAAATAAACCTTTTTGTTCAATATCGACAATCCGTTGATCGGTTAATATCCACAAATCTAAGTGATAATCAACAAATGAGTGATAAAAAACTAACCAAGCACCTAAATAATATAAGCCGGTTAACATCACTAAACCAATATATAAAACACCTTCAGTTGGCAAATCCCAACCAACCACATAATAAATAAAAATGAAAATAAAAACTGGCAGAACGTTAAATAATATCAATTGAAGAATTTGGCGGAAAAAAATAAACCAATGTGGCCGCAACAGAAATATTACATGTTCTTCATCGCGTTGGCCGGGAAATAGTTTTTTGGAACGTTTTTTCATAGATGATACTAGATGCGATCAACCGTCAAATTTGGTGAAAAATTTAGCGCTTCACCCCAATTAACATGGCTCAGAAAAACTACGCTAAATATGAGCACAATTATGAAGACGCTAACTACCAAAGTGGTATTTAACCGCGCGGTAAAATCAAAAAAACCAAAGCGCATCAGGTGAAATAAATTAATAGAAAAATAGACAACACCAGCCAATATTACAAGGCCGTACGCAATTAATAAAAAGTAATATGGCATGCCCATTACCTTAGTATAGGCTTAAAACAGTTTGGTCTGCAAATCGAGCGGCGGGGTCATTCCCAAGTGCGCATAAGCAGCTGGGGTGGCTACTCGACCACGTGGCGTGCGTGCAATAAAACCAATTTGTAATAAAAATGGCTCGTATACTGTTTCGAGTGTATCAATATCTTCACCTAAAGTTGCGGCAATAGTTTGAACGCCAACTGGTCCGCCAGCGAACGTGGTCATGATTGTTTGGAGAATTTTTCGATCTAAAGTATCCAGGCCGAGTTCATCAATATCAAGCATTTGCATGGCCGCCGTAGCCAGCTCTGCTGTCACTTGGGCATTGCTGCTTTTTACTTGGGCAAAATCGCGGACGCGTTTTAATAAACGATTAGCAATCCGGGGTGTGCTGCGAGCTCGACTGGAAATAACCATCACCGCTGCCGGGTCGATTGGCACTTTTAGTACGCGTGCCGACCGTTCAATAATAGTTGCCATTTCTTCTGGGCTGTAAAAAGACAGTTTATAATGTGCGCCAAAGCGATCGCGTAACGGTGCAGATAATAAACTAACGCGAGTGGTAGCGCCAATGATAGTAAATTTTGGTAGATCAAGCCTTAAAGTACGCGCTCCCGGTCCTTTGCCAATCACCACATCTAACGCATAATCTTCCATGGCGGGATACAGTACTTCCTCGATGGTTTTATTCAGACGGTGGATTTCATCGATAAATAGTACATCACCGGGGCCAAGGTTGGTTAGAATCGCGGCTAAATCTCCGGCTCGCTCAATGGCTGGGCCGCTAGTGACGCGAATATTCACACCCATTTCTTTGGCAATGATGTGAGCTAAGGTGGTTTTGCCTAAACCCGGTCCGCCATGCAGCAAAACATGTTCAATGGGTTCTTGGCGTTGTTTAGCCGCCTGCAAGAAAATTGATAGATTATCTTTGATCGCCTGTTGACCAATGTAATCAACCAAGGTTTGTGGGCGCAACGAAGAATCGAACGCTTGATCGTTGGCTTGTTGAGTAGGTTGAATTACGCGATCAGCTTCAGCGGTCATAAAAGTATTATATTGATATCAATGCTACG
>CAYYTZ010000100.1:3468-4654 GCA_964474735.1 uncultured Gammaproteobacteria bacterium
CTCACACCCGCGTGCTCGTCCTGGGCTGCGCGCGCTCTGTTCGCTCTCGCCGATGCTCGCTTAAGCATAGATATCAATCTATTTATTTTTTTGTCTTTTTAACCTTAAAACGTTTCACTCGGATTAAGCCACCAACCGGAATAATTTCCACGCCGCGTTGTTCAACTTCATCTAACATTAAGTTCATGCCAAGCGAGTCCGAAGAAATATGTCCGGCAATAATCACGTTCAAGTGGTGCTGTTCGGCAATTTTACGTGGATCTTCACGCATATGCATACCAATGATTGTGCCAACACCGGCGCGGGATAATTCTTCAAACATTTCTTTGGCACCATTAGTTCCGCCAGTCATCTCGGTAGCGGCAATGCGGCCAGCTCGGCGTTTGGGGTTACCCACATAAATTGAAGGGCCGGATTTTTGTTGTTTGGCAATTTGATACTCCGGAATGGCCATGAGTAAATCCATTACATCACCAACATAGCGCAAATCTTTTTCTTTCTTTTTAAGCAGGCTGTTAAAAAAGGTTGCTACCAAGTTATCGGTTAAGGTATGGGTATTCATATATCCCATGTTTAACATTCGGGCTATATCTACCGCTTTATGGTCATTCATTGGCAGTACACCACGGTTCACTTCGGCCATGCGGGCGGTCAATAAATTTTCGGCAACATGCACCGGTACGCCAGCCTGATGCATTATTTCCACTTGTAAACCCATGACAGCCGGCAGGTCGGCTAAGGCGATACCTTGTGGATGATGACTGACAACTAAATCAATGTCACCTAAGCGATCGGCCAATAACAACTCGGCTTCGTCACAATCAATTCCAGCGAACAATTTTTTTACTTTATGATTAGCGCTGGGCGCATGTAAAATACGACTATCAGAATAAGGATTTTTGAAATACTCTTTATCGTAATGTGGTTTTTCGTCGGCTGGTAGTTTTTCGTACTCGGCTTTGTAGCGGCGCATTTCGTCCCGGGCAATAGTTTGACCGCGCGGGTCGCGTTCAATAGCCAGTTTAACTGCTAAATCGTAAATAGCTTGTAACGTCATCATATAATATGAAAGTTAATAGATTCTCTAAAGACAGGAGCGACGCGAGAATGTCGCGTCAGCTTAAATAAAGTATATCGAAAAAAACCGCTGACGGCAAGCAGTTAGTAGCATTTGGCGGTGATATTG
>CAYYTZ010000101.1:0-4653 GCA_964474735.1 uncultured Gammaproteobacteria bacterium
AAATGACAGCTTAGACTTCAAAAAACTGGCCCAAAACGGGTCAGTTTTGATATAATTTCACTACATGGACGATCTACAACACCAATTACATCAAGTTAGGCATCAAGCTGCTAAGTCTTTTAATGTGGATAGTGACGTTGAACCAAAATGGCTATCAACGATGCCGGCTGTTTATGGTGTGACCTTGCCATTTTCCAGATTGATGAGCCAGCTCCCAACGGTGAAAGCGACAAAAAACCCAACTGTGATTCAAACTTACTTTCATCAGTTAGTGGCTGAAATTACAAAACTTTATACCTATCGGGTAGAAATTATTGAATTATCTGACAAGATTCCGGAAGCCGATAAACCGGCGGCCATTAAAGCTTGTCTAGCCGAAGGGCGCGATTACATCGCCAAATTGGGCGCGATTTTGACGTATGACGGCGAATAGTGGTAACCAATTAGGGGCGGCTGGATCGCTCGGCGGTAGAGCAAAACGCCCAAACCCGAATTTGGGAAATGATCCAGCAGCCCTCCGGCAAGCGGCCCAACACGGCGTTACTAAGGCTGACCTGCCAATTATTTTTGAAACTAAAGAATTAATAGTTGAGCTACTAACGGAAAAATTGGATGCAGCGATTGAAGCACAAATTGCCGCTATGGAAATGGGCGTTATTAAAACCTACGCCGTAGAATTTATTGCTGATAAGATTCAAAGGGAACTTATTCGTAAAGTCGATAAAAGTATTGATAGTGCTTCGCTGGCTGCCGCTGGCGTGATAATGCCTAAATTAGCCAAACACACTGGTAGTCAAACAACAGCCCAGCCGGATTGGAGTGATTTTTCTGATAATCCCCCACCCGGCACACCCGAAAGTAAAACTGGAAAAAAAGCTGCCGCCAGTTCGGTTGCACCAGATATTTTATCCGGTTTAGGTGAAGGAACCGGTGAAGACACCCAATCTGCCAACCAGCCTAATCAAGGCTTTAACGCCGGTGGTGGAACATTTGCCCCTGATAGTAATGATGAACTACGACCAGGTGATTATGATGCGTTGCAGCCGGGTAGAGAAAATATGCCAGCGTTTGACCTGTCAAAAAAACAAAAATCGGCTTATGCCCAACAACAACTTGATCGGCAATTAAGCCAAGCTCCAAAAAAACCGGGTGCCGTTGACGAAAATCAACCAACGCTTAATGAAACTCCCACTGATGATGGTAATGAAGATGAGGAACAGCAACCGGGAATGCAAGATTTAGAACAACTGCAACAAGACATTTCTAATCAAATGGGGCAAATCCATGGCCGAACAGCTAAGGCTAATGTCTACGAAAAAATGCAGCATTCTGGGGTTAATGCCAAGATACACACCCGCAAAATGCATAGTAAACTACTCAAGGCTGATGCCGCTCATCAAAAACAAAAAAACCTGGCTGCTGGTGGTAGTGGAAGTGTGACCCAGACTTTGCAACGAAAAGCCATGTATTACATGGGATTAAAGAAATTACAACAATACGGGGATAAAATTGGTGGAAAATTAAAAGAGAATATAAAAACGGGGAAATTTACCTATTTCATGATCGCTTTAATTATAGGCATAGCCAAAGATTTGCTAGATTGGCTTGAAATAATTTATGGCGACCCGGGCATAACTGGATCAATTATTAATATATTTCTTAGCGTCATTTTAACTGTGATATTATTTGGTGAAGGAACTTGGTTTAAACGTTGGATAATAAAAAAACTTTTTGGAAAAATCATTATTGTAATGATTAGTGAATTCATTCCAGTGTGGGATTATTTTCCAACCTATACTATTGGAATATTGTTGATGGGTTATCAAAATTATATCGAAATCAGAAAACAGAGTAGAGCCCTGAAAGAATTGGAAAATGAGGTTAAAGTGGAAATTAAACGCGCCTCGAAAAGCGGCACTATTAATGAACGTCACCTGGCCAAAATTCAAGGTCGCTTAGACAAATTGAAAAAAATGGCCGATCCAGATAATCATGAAATTTGGCGCATCGTCTAATATAGGTGTCAAAACTAGTGCATTTGTTGGTATGGGCATTGGTCCGGCTAGTGCGCAACGTTTAAAACGGCTCGGGATTTGCTCGCTCCGTGACCTACTTTACTATTTTCCGAAGCGCTATTATGATTTTTCGCTGGTGCTGCCGGTGGCGGATGCGCCCGCCCAAACTCAACTGACTGTAGCTATTACACTGGATAAAATTAAAAACCGTAATGCCTGGAAGCGTCGTGGTTTTACGATTACCGAAGGCAGTGGTCATGACGCCACTGGTACCATCAAACTAATTTGGTTCAACCAAGCTTTTGTGGCTGATACTTTAAAAGTTGGCCAACAGTATTATGTGGCCGGTAAAATTACTGAAGATAAATACGGCCGACATTTTACCAATCCGATTGTTGAACTGGTCAAACTAGATACCACGCACACGGCACGCATCGTTCCGCATTACCCTTTAACTAAAGGCCTTACCCAAAAACAGCTACGTTACTTTATTAAACAAACCTTACAGATGGAAGCCCAGAGTCGGTCGGCTTATAGTAAAGAATGGCTACCGGCACCTATACTTGAACGCTTTAATTTGCAACCAATTGCTGATGCTCTGCAATCGATTCACTTCCCAAATTCTGAAACGGATTTACAACAGTCCAGGTTCCGCCTGGGTTTTGATGAATTACTGCCAATCCACTTATTCGTCCGACTAACTAAAAATCAAGTCGCTCAGGAACGAGCCGTGGCCTTACCGTTTCAAACTACTGCTATTCAAACCTTTGTGCGTAATTTGCCTTTTAAATTAACAGTTAAACAACGCCGCGTGGCTTGGGATATTTTGCAAGACCTGGCCAAAACCCAACCAATGAACCGCCTAGTTGAAGGCGATGTTGGTGCTGGAAAAACCGTGATTGCATTAATGGCTATGTATCAGGTGGCACTGACAGGTTATCAGGCAGTATTTTTAGCACCAACCGAGTTATTGGCCGAACAGCATTACCAAAAAATGACTAGTTTACTGACTGATCCCACAGTAACTATCGGCTTGGTGACGCGGAACACCTACTTAACTAATACGGCGCGACCCACCCCCAGTCAAGACATTAATATTCTGGTGGGTACGCACGCTTTATTAGAAGATAAAATTCTTTTTGGCAAAACCGCTTTAGTGGTTATTGACGAACAACATCGTTTTGGTGTGGCTCAACGTCAACGCCTAAAAACCAAAGCAAATTTAGCGGGAGCGGTGCCACATTTGGTGTCGATGACCGCCACGCCCATTCCCCGATCATTGACGCTGGCTCTATATGGTGATTTAGCCATTTCTTTGCTGGATGAATTACCACCCGGCCGCAAGCCAATTACAACTACATATATTACACCAGATTGCCGGTCGGAACTTTATGGTCGGGTCAAAGAATGCTTAGCCCGCCATGAACAAGTATTTATTGTCGCACCTCGAATTACGGAAGACGATGAATTAGAAAGTGATATTACATCAGTAGAGCGCGAATATGCCAGATGGCATCGCAGTTTACCAAAAATAAATATCGCTAAACTGCATGGTCAACTAAAAACCGCCGAACGCCAGCAAATAATGCACGATTTTCGCGCCGGAAAAATTGACGTGTTAATTGCCACCACGGTAATTGAAGTTGGTGTGGATATCCCAAATGCCAGTGTGATGATTATTGAAAACGCGGATCGCTTTGGACTGGCGCAACTGCATCAATTACGCGGTCGCGTGGGCCGCTCGGATAAACCGGCTTATTGTTTTGTCTGTAGTGATTCAACCAACCCAGGTGTGAGCGAACGCTTACTGTTTTTTACCCAAACCACCAGTGGCTTCGCCCTAGCGGAATACGATCTTGACCGCCGTGGTCCAGGTGATGTGTATGGACAAGACCAATCTGGCTTTTTGTCCAGTTTAAAAATTGCTCGCTTATCTGATGGGACTTTATTAAAAGCCGTCACTGCCGCGGCCGATGAACTGTTTCCACAATTACATAACTGGCCGCTGGTTGAACAGCGGGTTAATCAATTTATACGCTCAGTGCATTTAGAATAATTAATCTGCTATGCAGCCCGGTAAGCCAGCGTAGCCATCGGTTACACCAGTTACCATAGTTGCCCCAGTGGAAAATTCTAAGTGCTGACCAGTTGTACAGCTCCCGCCTAATATCTGCCAGGTTTTGCCAGAAGAAACCGGACAACTGGCGGCCGAGCCACTACATTCGGCTAATTTATAAATAGTCTCTCCCGTAGCTTTACAATAGGCATTATTGGCTTTACCGCTTGAAGTTGGTGTGCAAGTAGACGTGGCACTACTACAATCACCATTAAAATCGAAATGCCACCATTCGTTTGAGATTGCAGTAAACTTGGACCCAGTTACTGTCATGTACTTACGTAAATTCTGCTGATTTAAACACAAATCTGGATTTGCGGTAGTACTACAATCGCCACCAACCGCGCCCTGACTAATTGTGCCACCAGACCCGCCATTATTATAGTACATTGCCACATACTCTTTGCTTGAAGGCAAACCAACATTTGAACCTTCCAAATACAAATCAACTGCCTTGCCATCTTCATGATTACTACAACATGGCGGCAGAGCAAAATTACAACCACCACAACCTGCGACACA
>CAYYTZ010000102.1:0-4632 GCA_964474735.1 uncultured Gammaproteobacteria bacterium
CATCATCTTGGCTAGGTTCATTCCAATCATCAGAACGTTTGCTCCGTTTGTGGCTGGTATTGGTCGCATGCCGTATAGCCGTTTTTTGCTATTTAGTTTATCTGGGGGGTTAGGCTGGATTACAATTGGCATTGGTGCTGGTTATTTATTTGGTAATATTCCGGCCGTGCAGGATAATTTTACTTTAGTTTTAGTGGGTATCGTCGTGATTTCTTTATTGCCAGCCATGATTAAATATTGGCAACATCGTCGTCGATCCACTCAACAACGACTCGTCTAAACTATGGAAGCCGCTGTAATAATGATAGTCATATTTATTTGGGTGATAGCCTTTATGCTTTGGTTCCTTTTCATTCTTGGTTTTTATTTGGCCATGTTTGGGTTTGTAATCACAATGTTGGTGGTATGGATTTTAATGTTAGTTGATTGTTTGCAGCGTGAATTTCCAAAATCTGACGATAAAACTATGTGGACGTTGGTTATAGTACTGACCGGTTGGATTGGGGCACTAGTGTATTACATCACAATCAAGCGACCGGCTGATCACATTCGGTCGATAAATTGAAGTCGGTTAATTGACATGATCAAAAAGTTTTAAAGGCTTGGATATATTCAGAATCAATAGCACGTAACCAAGGTTTTTTGTTTGAACTTTTTCGCTTTAATATTTTGTCATCAATATTAATGTGGTTTACAACAGTTCGTCTTTCGGATAATTTAGATTGACATTTATGAGGGGGGGGGTAATATACACATTAGTATTAACTTCATAACTATTAAACATTATGCCAGAACGAGGAGTAAGAAGAGACCCAATAATAGTTCCAAGGGCAGAAGTAAAACAAAGTCAACCAGATGCTGCAACTGTTCTAGCTCAAGAAACTGCAGCAGCTCCCACCCCAATGACTCCAGAAGAAGTTGCTCTTAAACGAGCTGAAATTAAAAAGTTGATGCCTGAGGTTATAGCAACTGCTATAGAACAAAGAAACAGAGAATTAGAAAAAGCAGGGAAATTGATGCACAAAGAAAGCCCCGTGGAAGAAATGAACATTTTAATCCTACTTGCTTGTGGTAATATTATACACAAACATGGTGGAGGGACAGATTTTTTATCGAAAGGAATGCCAATGTGGAATTTATGGGCTGAAGAAGCAAGGGATTATTTGATTGCTAGTATGGGTTTAACTGAAAAATTAAAAGGACTTAGTAACAATGAGCAAAAAATGCTTATAGACGAATGGGAGCCATTTGATGGCAGCGATCCATTTTATTTGAATCCTACTTCGTTACCTGAAGGCACTAACATTTCAGTTGTATCATTAAAATCAGAGGACGTAACTTCATCAGCACGAGCCATGTGGTCAAAACAGGGTCATATAGGACCGCAACAAGATGTAGATTCACAAAGAACGGTTTATAGAGTTGAAGATCATAGATGGGTTGAACAAGAAGTAACAAACCAAGAGGGAGGCAAATTCACAGTTGTCCGAGCAGAAGATTATAAGACTCGAAAAGGTTATCAAGACGTTTTAAAGGAATATAACGACTCATTTAAGGAATAAATTTAATACTGTCTGCGAAGCAGAGCAATTAAAAAATCCAGAAGGCTTAAATTTAAAGGTTTTTGTTCTGCCATTAGTTAACCCCTACATGGTTGAATTTATATCAAAATTATGCTAAATTAAAGGTAAATTTATGTATATAGAGGCAAAGAATTTACCGGTTCCAATAACAGACAATGCTGATAGAAGGAATGACTCTACAAGGCCACTAACAGAAGAAAATCCAGCGACACTTGCAGAGCAGTCTGAAAAAAATACTTATGAGCGATATAAGGAAAGATTTGTTGTTGAAAAAATCATACCCTATGCCGACAATTACGATTATTCAGAATTTAGTGATAATAATTTTGTAGAGGGACTACGAAGTATAAAAGAATCTTACAATGAAGGAAGCGATACGTATAATGTCGATATTAACAGTTTTTCTATTGAAGAATTAGAAACATTATGGCAGATGGTTGATTCACGTCTCTATGAACAACAAACGAAAAAAGAAAGAGCAATACGTTTAGAAGAGGTAACAAAGATCTCTTCTGGCAAATGGAAATATTCGTCAGACGGCAGACTCATGGCTAAGGCAAAGAATCCTTGTGTCATTGGCGGTGTGCACGGTGACGAAACAACTTTGTCAAATGACATGGCAAAAGCTCTAGAAACACAGCGTGCCCCATTAATTATGCTGGACCAGTCTCAAGGATATAGTAATTGGCGAGTAAATGTACCAGCCTACGATAATAATGTGCGGGGTTTTTCAACTGCTAAACAAGAAGCCGAAGAAGCCAGTGACATGAATAGACTGGATATCGATGATCCTACAACAAGAGTCATCAAAGAAAGAATCTTGCGGGAAATTAGCCAGTATGAAGTGCCATTTTTATTAGATTGCCACAATGACAATTCCATAGTAGGTGAAGCAAGCCCCGAGAAAAGATTGCCCTTTGCTTATATCACAGATACGGGGGACGTCAGTCACAAAATCAATTTGGCCACTGAATTAGGATTACACCGAGTGATAATAATTCCACCCGAAGCCATGGCTGGTAGTATGGTAGAATCGTTGCGAGAAATAAAACCACAAAGTGATGGAATGACCGTAGAGGTGAATGGTAGTGATACGAGCGGCATATCGGCCAGAATTGCTTTGCGTTTTTTGCAGATGTCTGAGGTATTAAATCAACATAGGCCAAGTAATGGGGTTCAAATGCTGCACGAATTTCAAACAACATTTTTACCTCCGAATCCAAATCTTAAAATATTCAACATGCAGCCCATACCTGAAGAACAATTAGGAGCGGATGATGCCTCACACTATATAGTTATAGACGAAAAACCAATGAGAATAACACGTGTGAAAATTGAAGGTGAAGCTATGTTACAAGAGTCAATGGCTGAAGATGATAAAAGGTTATTTGAATAAGGAGTCTTGGTTTTTGACTTAATGTCAACAGATAAATTGACAGGCTAACGCGACATTGTTACAATCCGTACGCTTTCGGGACGTTAGCTCAGGGGTAGAGCAGTTGCCTTTTAAGCAAATGGTCACTGGTTCAAATCCAGTACGTCCCACCACTCCGAGTTTAAAAATATGGTATACTACAATACATGTGGAACTATGTTTTTAATTTCTTCAAGAAACTATTAAAAAGACAATTTGCCGGCAACCCAATTGTTGAAGACACTGGACCGTATTTACAAAAAACCGCTCAAGCTTTAAGCGTGGGCCTGATTGGTGTATTAGTATTTGTTGGGTTAGGTTTTCTAGGAGCAATCATTATTGTGTTAGGGAGTATTAAACAGTGGTTCTAGTTATCAGGAGTAATATGTTAGATACCTTAGAAAAATACCATTTACTAACCGCAGCGGAAACTTTAACGCGCTTGGAAAGTAGCACTACCGGCTTAACTAGCGTAGAAGCCCAGCGTCGGTTGAGCCAGTTCGGACCAAACAAGTTACCACAAGCCAAACACGCCGGTTGGGTAGTAGTTTTATTTGGACAATTCAAAAGCCCATTGATTTACGTATTGTTAGCCGCGGCTCTAATTAGTCTGGCACTGAATGAGGTGATTGATGCCAGCGTTATTTTTATGGCCGTGGTGATTCAAGTGTTGGTGGGATTTATTCAGGAATTCAAAGCGCAAGCTTCGTTATCCGCCCTGCAACAAGTAATTGCCTTATCGGCTCGGGTGCGGCGGGAGTAGATCAGGCGATTAATGCCACAGAATTAGTACCGGGTGATGTGGTTATTCTACAAGCGGGAGATAAAATTCCAGCCGATTTGCGTTTGCTTGAAGTGACAGATTTTTCCGTTAATGAAGCCGCGTTAACCGGCGAATCTGATGCCGTCCAAAAGGATGCCAGCGCAGAAGTTAGTGCTAATGCGGTAATAGCTGACCGGATTAATTTAGCTTTTGCCGGAACTGTGGCAATAAAAGGTTCAGCAGTGGCGGTGGTTACGCAGACTGCTCAGCACACCGAAGTTGGACAAATTGCGCAACTTATTAAAGAGACTAAGGAAGCGGACACGCCATTACAGGCGCAACTTTCCAATTTTGCCAAAAAAATTAGTATTGCGGTGATTGGTATTGCGGTGTCGATATTTTTATTTGGGTTTTTTGTTCAACATAATTTAGTTGAGATGTTTACCGTGGCGGTGGCGGTGGCCGTTTCGGCCATCCCAGAAGGTTTGGCCATTGCCGTTACGGTTATTTTAGCGGCTGGCATGCAACGGATATTGCGGCGGAAAGCTTTGGTACGCAAATTAGTGGCGGCGGAAACCCTTGGTTCCACCAATGTAATATGTACGGATAAAACCGGTACTCTCACGGAGGGCAATATGCAAGTGACTGACTTAGTAACCTGGGAAACAAATTTTGCAGTTGACGGTAAAAATCTACTGGAAAATAAAGGAGCGAAAGATTTAGTATTCGCTCTGCGTTTAAGTTTGCTTTGTAACGACGCCAGAGTAGATAATCCGGAAGACATGATGGAAGAGTGGGTGATTAGTGGAAATTTAACCGAGCGGGCTTTGTTATTAGCGGCCACGCAAGCAGGTTTGCATTATAAAACCGTT
>CAYYTZ010000103.1:0-4610 GCA_964474735.1 uncultured Gammaproteobacteria bacterium
GAAGTATAGCATTAATATTGGACTAGGTCAATATAGACAATATTAAATGGCTAATGTTAGTTATATTTATTGATTATTTGACTACCAAAACTATACACACAATGTGCATAGTCCTGTGTATAACTTATCCACACCTATCAACAGCTACGCTTTCACAATCTGTATTACTTCTTCGGCGGCTTCGTCTAGCTTGCCCTCTTCATTTACCACTAAATAATCCCAATCTAGTAAGTTTTCTAATTCACGTTGCGCCGTTGCTAACCGTTGCTTAATGACCTCTGGTGTATCAGTTTCTCGGTTAATTAGCCGTTTTTCCAGATATTCGTATGATGGCGGCATAATAAAAATGGTAATGGCTTCCGGTTTTATCGTTTTATAGGAACGAGCTCCTTGGGGATCCACTTTAACGATAACTACAGCATTTTCTGCTAATTTTCGCTCTAATTCCGTCTTGGTGGAACCATAAAGATTGCCATAGACTTCTGCCCATTCTATTAACTCATCGGCTTTAATTTTTGCCTCAAATTGCTCTTTGGTAGTGAAAAAATAGGGCTTCCCTTCGTTTTCCGTGTTGCGCATTGATCTGGTACTGGTTGTAACTACCTGACCAAAAGCTAAGCCAAGGTCTTTGACTTTATTGATAACCGAGTCTTTCCCGGCACCAGATGGTCCTGTGACAATAACTAATTTACCCATAGGCTGATTATAATAGAGCCTTACGAGATAAGCCAATGCGACCTTTTTCATGATCTATATCAACGACTTTTACGCGAACAGTGTCACCTTCTTTTATTACGTCGGTAACTTTATCGATGCGTTCTTTGGCCACTTGTGAAATGTGAATCATACCGTCTTGGTTGGGCGTCAATTGGACAATGGCGCCAATTTGTTTACCAGAATTGCGATCAGCTACAATTTTTACTACCTCACCGGTATACTCTTCGCCAATTTCAATTCGTTTGGTAATAGCGTTCACCATCTGCAGAGCCTTTTCCATAGCGGTTTTATCGACCGCAGTAATAAAGACTAAGCCAGTTTCTTCGATATCAATTTGTACGCCGGTTTGTTCAATAATACCGTTAATAACTTTTCCGCCAGGACCTATTAACTCACCAATTTGATCTTTTTGAATTTGAATTGTCTCAATACGAGGAGCGTATTTGGATAATTCTTTGCGAGGTTCAGGTAAAGTTTGTGTCATGACAGCTAAAATCTGCTGACGAGCGGTTTTGGCTTTGTCTAAGACCTCTTTAACCATGGCTAAGGTTAGGCCATCAAACTTAATATCAAGCTGAATAGCTGTGATGCCTTGAATAGTACCGGCCACTTTAAAATCCATCGATCGATCGTAATCTTCCACATCCTGCAGATCGGTAAGAATTTTATAGTCAGATTTGTCTTGGCTGCGGAAAGCAATACCCATAGCAATACCAGCCACCGGACGAGTAATTGGCACACCAGCATCCATTAACGCGAGCGACGAACCACAGGCCGAACCTTGTGAAGACGAACCATTAGAAGAAAGTACTTCTGAGACCACTCGAATGGTATAAGGAAATTTCTCTTTTGGTGGTAAAACAGCTAATAAAGCTTTTTCCGCTAAGGCACCATGACCAATTTCTCGGCGACCCGGACCACGCATTGGTTGCGCTTCTCCCACAGAAAAAGGCGGAAAATTATAGTGGTGAAAATAACGACGCTTCTCGTCAAAACGCATCGTATCGATAATCTGCTCAAAACCAGGAGAACTTAAAGTAACAATTGATAACACTTGAGTGTCGCCGCGTTTGAACATACCTGTACCATGAACGCGCGGCACCACGCCAACCATCGCTTGTAATGGGCGTATTTCGTCGAGGCTGCGACCATCTACTCGTTTGCCATCGGTAAAAATACGGCTCATCATTTCGGCGGCAAATAATTTATCAAATTCGGCTGAAGCAGCGCTGGCTTGATCGGCTTGTTCCTCGGTAAACATGGCTTTTAATTGAGCTATCGCCCCAGCTTGGCGTTGGTGGCGTTCTCGTTTATTACCAGGACCAAATAAGGTTTTTCCAGCGTTGGCAAAAAATTCTTTGGCTTTGGTTTCGCCAGTAGCTTTAGCGGCAGCTTGTTCGGCAGTTAAAACTATTTCCGGTAAAGGCATTTTCGTTTGACCAATTTCGGTTTGAATTTTGTTCAATAAATCAACCACTGGCTGCATTTTTTGTAAACCAAATTGAATGGCTTCATAAGTAGCGGCTTCATCGGCTTCTCGTCCATCAGCTTCTAACATCACCACTTCGTTATTGCGACCAGCCACAAACACATTAAGAGCTGAGCTCGTTAATACCTCAACCGTAGGATTTAAAGAACATTGACCATCTTTAGTTGCTACATAACAACCAGCCAATGGCCCACTCCAAGGAATATTTGATACACCCAGAGCAGCGGATGCGCCGATTAGACCAGCGACACTTGGATCATTTACGCCATCATATGATAAAACTGTAATAACAACTTGAATATCATTACGAATACTTTCCGTAAAAAGTGGGCGAATAGAACGATCAATAATACGACCGAGCAATACCGAATCTTCGGACGGACGACCTTCGCGCTTAACAAAACGAGAACCGGAAATTTTTCCGGCAGCGTACATATTTTCTTTAAATTCCACCATTAACGGGAAATAATTTATATCACGAATGTTATCGGAAATCACGGCAGTGACTAAAACCATCGTATCGCCCAATTGCACAGTACAGGCACCATTGGCTTGAGCGGCAAAACGATTAAATTCGATAACTAAAGGACGATCTTCCCAAGTAAGTTCGTAGCGTTTAATATCATTCATACTTTTGTTATTTAGGGTTGACCGACCTTATCTCAAGACAGCAGCCAGCAGCGGTAGCGAAGGAAACTGCTGGCTAGTGCCTGAGGACAAAGCACGATCATTCATAAATTAATTAGAATTAGTAAAATCAATATATTGGCTAAGATTAGATAAATATTCAGCATCACCACGAAAATCATACAGCTTATCACCATTACTTATTTGCACGATTGTCGTATCCGAACCATCTTTGGCGCTACCAATAACCAAGCGCTCACCAGTTACACCATCAACGGTAATAGCCGAACGTTCTTTGACTGGCGTTTCATTCAAAACCGCACTTTGCATGGTTAATGGCATTACATTTAGTATATTGTTATTCGCAAAAATATAGGTGGTGATATCTCCAACATTATTTGTTTCGGCTGCGGCTAAAATTGAATATTCGGAATTTGATATTGTGGCAACTGGAGTTGTAGTATCGGGGACTGAATTCGTGTTCGATGTTGAATTGGTGACAACAGTGTTGGTATTATTTTCTACAGTTGCATCATTGAACGCAGTTTGACGACCAGTCCAGGCCACCGCCCCTACCACAATAATGGCGACTACAATTACGAATGCCAAAAAATACTTATTAGACACAAAAAATTAGACGCTGTCTTTAAGTTTTAGAGCTGTAATTAGCTTCTCGTAACCAGACTTATTCTCTTTTTTCAAATAGCGCATCAAACGACGACGTTGTCCGACTTTTTTTAATAAACCACGCCGAGACGAGAAATCCTTTTTATGGGACTTTAAATGCTCACTTAGATCGGTCATTTCGGCCGATAACAAGGCAATTTGCACTTGCGGTGAACCGGTATCACCTTTTTTTGTAGCAAACTTTTGGATAAGTTTATCCTTTTGTTCTTTGGTCATCATAACATCAACTTAGCTTAGCGATAGCCGAGATTTTCAGGCGCGAGCCTGCATCCAAACTATCGACACCAATAAAATAATAATGTAGGCGGATTGTAACAAAAGACGCCCTAGTGGTCAAGAGTGCATGGAGACGCTTAATTGAGCATCAAGAGCACGGGCTACTTTTCTCAAAAAAGTAAGGCTAGGGTTATATTTACCAGATTCTAAACGAGCAATTGCTGATTGTTTTGTGCCAATTTTTTTGGCTAAAGCTGACTGGGTTAAACCTTTCTGTAGCCGTTTTTCAATAAGCAAAGTCGTTAATTCGAAATCGGGGCCGAGTTTATCATAAGCTTTTTTTACGGCTGGGTCTTGTAAAAAATGGTGCTTGGCTTGGGTGTAAGATTTCATAAAATGAATATAACGTATATGTTATATGATGTCAAGAGCGGCAAATTTTTCGTAAAGCGTTTTTAACTCATGTTTTGGAATTGAGTTAGATTTTTTGATAAAACCATAGAACAAAATAATCGTAGTATTGTGAAAAGTATAAAATATCCTTACTTCTTGTTGCCCCCTAATTCTTAACTCAAAGATATTATGATCTACCCGCTTACTGTGCGGCATACCTAGACGATATTCAAATCGCTCAAGTAAATCAAGCATCCTTAAAACCTTAGCAATTGTAGGCTTGGTGAGTTGTTGAATGAATTTTTCGACTTGTGTATCAAGATAAATTTGCATAATAAAAAGCGCCAATTGGGCGCTCTTTATTCGTATTATTATCAAAAAAAATAGCTATCGTCAAGATCGGTTCATGGCTTTAGCATGCCTCTCACTAAACCTGTTGCCATATAGCCAAATCTGATATACTTCCAGGATATGGAGGTAT
>CAYYTZ010000104.1:0-4590 GCA_964474735.1 uncultured Gammaproteobacteria bacterium
GTTGTGTTCTGAAAGACGACCTAGGTTAGCCGATTTACTTGAGTACCTCTTTAATCTTGGCAACAATCTCGCCAGTGGTGAAATTTGCTTTAACCAAATAATCTACGGCGCCAAGTTGTAAACCACGTTCCACTTTGCTTTCCTGACCAAAGTTAGACAAAATAATCACAGGAATTTTTTTTAACTGCTCATCGGAATGACTTTTGAGTTTTTCTAAAACCTCAAACCCATCCATACCGGGTAACATAATATCCAGTAAAATAATTTCTGGCCTGAACTCTTCAGCTTTCTTCAAGCCAGCTTCACCGTCACCGGCCAGGGCAATGGAAAAACCTTCTTTATCAAGTTTGGTTGAAATGAGTTCGCTAAGGAATTTATCGTCCTCAACGATTAATACTTTCGTCGCATCAGCCATAGTATGGGATTTGCTTTAATTATCGTATGAATATATCGTATGTAAGTATACAGAATTATTAATTTTTCGCAAATGGGCATATTATATAGCGTGGCTACACCAATTGGAAACCTGGAAGACATTACTTATCGCGCTGTTCACATTCTACAGAGTGTTCAACTGATTTTATGCGAGGATACACGTGTAACGAAACGCCTAGCGGACCGCTACACCATAAAAACCCCGCTTAAACATTATGATCAATTTACGCTGCCCGGTGCCTTGCAAGGCTTAATCCAACGTTTGCTTGATGGTTCCGACATTGCCTTAGTCACCGATGCTGGTACACCTGGTATATCTGACCCGGGCAGTCGTTTAGTGCAAGCCGCCCTAGCAGCTCAAATTACGGTTTGCCCGATTCCTGGCCCAAGTGCGTGTATTGCCGCTTTACAAGCCAGTGGTGTTGATAGTAGTGAATTTATTTTTTTAGGTTTTTTGCCACACAAACACGGCCGCCAAACTATGTTGGCGCAAATTGTGCAAGAAACCCGCACCGTGATTGTGTATGAATCACCACATCGCCTGCTTAAAACCCTGGCCGCTTTACGTACCTCAAATAAATATATTGTAGTGGCGCGTGAGTTAACAAAAATATATGAAGAATTTGTTCGCGGATCAGCAGAGGCAATTTATGAAAACTTTAGTAAGCGCTCTGCTATTAAAGGCGAATTCGTTTTAATTATCAGTTGCCAGCCAGGGCGACCGCCGGTATTGTAACGCTTCACTTAAATGAGCCGGCACTACCGTTTCCACACCAGCCAGATCGGCAATGGTGCGAGCCACCCGAATAATACTGTGATAAGATCGCGGAGACAATTTCATCACCTGAACCGCTTGTTTAAGCAAATTGGCGCTTGAGGTACTTAAATGGCAAAAGCGCTGTAGTTGTTGATGCGGAATAAACGCATTGGCTTGAATTGCTGTAGCAGCAAAACGATCTTGTTGAATGTGCCAGGCTTGGGTAACACGTTCACGCACTGTAGTAGAAGGCACTTCAGTGATTTCCGTTTGCAAATCGTCAGTCGAGACGCGCGTAACGTGTTGCATTAGATCGATCCGATCCAGCACCGGCCCCGACAATTTTTTTAAATATTTTTGCACTTGCAACGGTGTACAGGTACAAGCCGTATCTGGATCACCCAAATAACCACAAGGGCAAGAATTACAACTGGCCACCAACATGGTCGCCGCCGGATATGTTACGGTTTGTTCAGCCCTGGCTAATGTTATGGTGTGTTGTTCAAGCGGCTGGCGTAATGCCTCTATTACATTTCGCGGAAATTCCGTAAACTCATCCAGAAATAATACGCCGTGATGCGCCAACGACAATTCGCCCGGTCTAATTGCATGTCCACCGCCAATCACAGCTGCTACCGAAGCCGAATGATGTGGTTGGCGAAACGGTCGCTGATTTATATATGGTCGGTCGGCGGTTAACAGCCCGGCAATACTATACAAACGAGAAGTTTCCAGTAATTGCTCTGCCGTAGCGGGCGGTAAAATTGAAACTAAACTTTTAGCTAGCAAGGTTTTCCCCACACCCGGCGAACCGTACATTAACACGTGGTGGTAGCCAGCCGCGGCAATTTCTAAAACACGCTTCATGATGGCATGACCTTTGATATCTGAAAAATCAACTGCGGCCGTTCGGGTATCTGCCACTTCAAGACATTGTGCTACTTGCGGTTGAATATCGATTTTGTGTTCAACATACTCAACAGTTTGGCGCAAAGACGCTACAGCCATAACCGAATAACCCGGCACCAAAGCTGCCTCGCGCGCATTTCCTGGCGGCACTAAACAAACTGCTTTTGTTGTTGGAGTCAACGCCGACACCATTGATAACACTCCGGTTACCGGACGAGTGCTACCGTCTAAGGCTAATTCACCAAAGACAAACCAGGGCATAATTTTTGCTTTACACTGACGCGCCGCCAATAAAATGGCTAAGGCGATTGGTAAATCGTAACTGGGGCCAACTTTGCGTAAATGTGCCGGAGCTAAATTTACCGTAATGCGGCCATCCGGAAAACGAAAACCACTCTGTTTAATGGCAGAACGAATTCGCTCCTTAGATTCTTGCACAGCCGTATCGGGCAATCCGACGATGGTAAAACTGGGAAAACCAGCTGCCACATGAGCTTGTACTTCAATTCGGGCAGCGGTATAACCTTGTAACGCAGCTGAATAGACAACTGAAAACATAAAACGTCACCCAAACTATGACAGTCAGTGACGCTCGCGACTATTGTAGCACTTCAAACTAAATTGTCCAGAGAGGCCTTATCCACGCGCATGGAACCGACTAATGCGCTCGTTCAGTTGTGATAGATAAATCATATCATCGCCCGGTTGCACTCGATTCTGTTTTTGTTCACCACACCGCTCACATTTTTGTACCAGTCGCCACTTGCCTTGCTGAAAAAAAACTTGCACCACTGGCATGTTGCCGCCACAGGTTGCAGCACGATCACCCGGCTGATTGTCGACATGTTTAGAAACAAAACACTTTGGGCAATGGTTGGTATAGCCAGTACCGTGGACTTGATAACCGCAGGCGGCGCAGTCAAAATCTTCAACGCGGCGCTGAAACTTTTTTGTGGTGATCATAATAAAATAATCGTACTATCCAAATACCGACAGCCAGCACAATCACACTATCGGCGATATTAAAAACGCTGCCAATTGCAACTGTAATATAATCAACTACTCCACCGTAATATATTCGGTCGAGTAAATTACTCAGCGCCCCAGCTAAAATCACTAATATTAGCGTATATTCTATTGCTTTTCGCTGCTGAAACATTCGCACCAGTTGCCCAATTAACGCCACACAAACAATTGTTGTTAGTGAATAATATAATATTGGAAACAACGGTAAACTTAAAGCCATTTGTGTATTGAGATGTAAATGTAGCCACAGCCATTGCGGTATAACGTTAATCGTCAGCTCTGGTCTGGTATAGAAATAAACTTTAACCAAACGGTCAACCATAAAAACCAATACACTCAACAAAGGAGCGCCATATAACCAAACCGATTTCTGTATTGGTGCTTCAGGCATGCTTAAGAATAACCGTTTCGGCGGCCGGATTGGCTCGTAAACGATCTACGGCAATCGCTTCTCCGGTATGGATATCTTTTCCATAGGTACCGGCTTTAATACGCTTCAAAGCAGACTCGTAACGCTTCAGTTCGCGTTCGAGTTCTCCAGTGACAGCCACATTTACTTCATAATTCTCCACTTCATCCGGCGAATCAGAATCTGGTTCCAGAGCATTTTCATCACCAAAATTTTCAAATTTAGCGGCATATTCACCGGGAACATGATCACCAACATCAGGAGTTGCCACAGCGCCTAGTTCTTCTTTGATTTGGGCAATCCGTTGATTAATCCGTTGTTCGAATTCTTGTAATAAGGCTTGGTCCATAACAATAATATTTACGTGAATTATTTTTTTAATTCGGTCGCTTCGGCTTCAGCTTTTCGCTGACTATCTTGCCAAGCTTTAATTTCAATTAAAGCATCAACTACATCATTGGCCCGAGCTTGTTGCCCGGCATCTGGTTTGTCGTCTGTTGTTGGATTGATTTTAGTAACCTCCGGCATAAATATATAAAATTCTATATTATTTACAAACTTTTGGAAATGAATTAGGGGTGTCCCCCCAACAGCTACCAATTGGCAGCAAATTTAATGTTAGTACGGACACCCCTGGTAGCCCTCGAGCGTACCTTGTCCAATCTCCCTTAAGAAGATCGAGCAAAGGATATATGCTTGAAAGCTGTTTGGCGTGTGCCGTTACCTACGGACCAGGCTAGTCGTTGGTAAACCCTAAATAAATAGGGCTCTCTGACATGTCGCTGCCTCCGGAATCCCACGAATGAGATTATAAGTGGAGCTGGCGAATGCCTAATTTTTATTTTTGTTTTAAGCGCCTGGATGCATACCAGAGAAAAGTACTATCTCTAAGCCTCAAGCTCATCTGTTAGAGTTTGCTTAGAAACAGCCTTTTCTCGATTAGGCGCGTACGTAACGGCAAATTGGAGTGTCAAAGATCTGGAGCCAAAATATGTGAATGAAGTATAGCATTAATATTGGACTAGGTCAATATAGACAATATTAAATGGCTAAT
>CAYYTZ010000105.1:0-4576 GCA_964474735.1 uncultured Gammaproteobacteria bacterium
GGAAAATACGGATTCACCAACAACCCAAAAACTAAACCGCCGCCACAACTGCCAACCAACATTAACCACTGCCGCCATGATCGCTTCCCAACTACCAACTCACTTATTATCCACGCACAAACTAATAATGCCACTAGAAAGAAACCGCCATGTGTCCAGACATAAACAGCACTAATAACCACCAACCAGATTAAACGTTTTTCCACCACGCATACTGCTGCTAAAAATAATAATATCAAAGCTAGGGGAGTGGCCTTGATTAAATTCAAACGAAATGTCCATTCAACTGTTATTGCGGCCACCAACGCGCCCAGCCACCACCAACGCAAACCTAACCGCCGCAAACACCAAGCTAATACCACCACAGTGCCTAAACCAGAAACCACTACCCAGATTTTACCGCCTAATAATGGTGGCAACCAAACGACAAATGGTATCAATAGCAAATGCAATATAACGTGTTGGTCGGTAAAATGTTCGGCCAAGGTTGTATAGGGCAACCAAGAAAAATCTAAAACCAATCCCTGCTGCACTATTAACCGAGCCATGGCAATATGATAATACGCATCCGGATCGGGAAATCCGGGCGCCGATTGATTTACCGACCAGAGAATTGCTAACAACACCAAGCCCAGCCAGGTCGCCGCGGCTTTACCAAGGTGAGCGCTCATAAAATTTGGAAAACTAAATTATGTTCATCGCGATACAATACCGTTACATTGGGATCGCGCAACAAATACGCTTGTAATAATTTAGTGCGTTCTTTTTTGGGATCAAGCACGACGTAATAAGAGTGAAAATATGTTTTAATTTGCTCGGTCGTAGCTTGTTTGGCTTTGCCAGCGGAAATGTCGTTCCAATGATCATACAAATCCCGATCATATAAATACATAAAAGTGGCATCCAACCCGATGATGTAATAATTCTGCGGGTTATGGAAATACAACATAGGAAACTCATCCCAGCCGCCATGAAAAATAACTGCTCCAGCCGGGGCTTTTTGTTGAATAATATTACTAGCCGCTTGAAATGTGTTAAGCGGAATACCACGTTCAACATAACCAAACGCCCGACCGTATGATAACACCAGGCCAAACGGAATAGTCACTAAAAAATATCCGGCCAGCCAAGGTGCTAAGCGACCTAACTTTTTCCAATTTTCTTGCCAGGTTTTTTTCCAAACCGCGCTATGTAAAAAAGGCAATACTATATAACATGCCCATAGCCATAATAACGGCGCTAAGTACTCAACGTAACGCCGTGACCTAATAGTGGCAACAATAAACACCAAGCTTAATATTCCCAGTGTCAGCGCAGTTGGATCGTTAAAATATTTTTTCCGTTCAAAAATAAACACGCCGACTGCTATGGTAACGCCGATTAGAACGGTACTAAAAATAGCTATTAAATCCGGTGGTGAAAACGGATACCATTCGGCGCCCACTTCTATTGTGCCAGCGTAATTAACAAAACCAATTTGCACTAGTTGTTCCCAAATAAACTGTAAATTATTGGGAAAATATGGATTACAAACCACTCCAAATACCGTGGCCAGCGCCACTAACGCTACTGGTGTAATTTTTGCCAAACGTAACCGCCGCGCCGCTCGACTGACCATGCCGGTTTCAACCAACCATACCACTCCGGCCACCAGCAGTGCCAAAATAAAACCGGCATGCAGCCAGGTATATAGTGTCACGGCAACACAAACTCGCAGATACCGTTTTTCCAGCAAGTTAAACAATATAAATAATAACACTAATATTGCCAACACTGATGCTTTTACCAACTGAATACGCAATAGAAACGGCATTACTCCAAATAACACTACCATGGCGGCCAAAGCATGGGGAGCCTGCCAACGCTGCAGACGATGAAAAAGATATGTCGCCAAACCAACTATGCTCAAGGCCTGAAAAACTTTTACCCCAATAACTGGCGTCAACAAACCAACAAACGGCATTAATAATAAATGATAAAGTAGGTGATGGTCGGTGAAGCTAGTCGCCAGATCGGTATATTGCAGCCACGGGAACCTAGTGATTAAGCCATGCTGAATCATCGTTACCACGATTCGTGTATGATAAAACGAATCCGGATCCTGAAACCTGGGCTGGGCTTGCAAAAAAGCTGCTACCACGCCGCTGGTTGCAACCACTACCGTGTACTGCCAAAGCTTATTTTTTAAGTGCATGTTTGAAAAAATCTACCCAGGGAATCGGCGATGGATCGACTTGATTATTAATAGCTAAATAGAAACTGACATAGCTGCCCCATTGCAATACCTCAAATGATTGCATTAATTTTGTTGTAGCGGTGGGCACAAAACTATCATAAGCAATTTTTTGTTTATCTAGGACTTGTCTGGTCACGACATACCGCTTTTGCACACGCTCGTGGTACAGGTGGGATTCAACAAAAACAAAGTGCAATTGTTTGGTCGTTGTTGGAAAACCCAAACCTTCCATTAAGTGATGATTTAGTTCTGGAATAGCAAACCAACAGGCGAAATTTTTTCCATTCTCATTGGTTTGATTAGTCACTGTATGTAAATTCCCAAGTAGAAATTCACTGCCGGTAAACACGGGCATTTTGCCGGTTAATCGCTGAGCCAGTTCCTTGCCGGCATCGCGCAAGAGCTCACGATTACCTTCTAGGTAATGAATTACATCATCAATGTCTTGGTCGACGCACGTTACATAACCGGCAACTGTTAAAATCCGGAGCAGACCAACCACAGCATAACCCACTGCAATCCTGGGCTGGCCACAGGGATTATAAGTTGGTTCAATGCAATAGCCCGGGAGCTGCTGTGTCTCCATAAAATTTTTCAGCTCACCGCCGGTCGTAACTACTACAACATGTTTGGTAATTGTGAGAATGGTTTTCGCTGCCGCCAAAGTTTCTTCGGTCGTGCCAGAATAACTCGACAGCACCACAAAACTATCAGCCGTAACATAGGCTGGAATATTATAATCGTGGACCGTTAATAAAGGAACGCTCAGTTGATCGGAAAAGATTGTACTTAAAATATCCGCCGCTAAGGCCGAACCGCCCATACCAAACACCACAATATTTTGACATTTTTTATAATCAGCACTTAATTGTAGTGAGCTGGTCTGTGACCAGGCGTGACGAATCTGTTCGGCTAACATATCGATTGAGCCGAGCATGTTTTTTGAATCAAGTTCCATACGGTTTGACGTGAGACAGTTTATTAAATATACTTTGGGTGTTTTTATGTCTGGACATTCCAAGTGGTCAACCATTAAACGAGCCAAGGGTGCCGCCGATGCTAAGCGTGGTGCTTTATTTACCAAGCGCTCAAAAAATATTAGCATTGCGGCCAAGAAAGGCAAGGATCCAGAGATGAACTCCAGCTTGCGCACGGCCATTGATGCGGCCCGTGAAGCTAACATGACAAAGGACGTAATTGAACGCGCCATCCTACGCGGTGCCGGCGAACTGCCTGGTCAACAGATAGAAGAGCTGGTTTATGAAGGCTATGGCTCGGGTGGAATAGCCTTGCTGATACATACAGCCACCGACAACACCAACCGAACGGCCGACTCCATTAAAAGCACTTTAAGTAAGTTTGGTGGAAACTTAGGTGGCCCCGGTTCGGTTAGTTATCTTTTCAAACAACGCGCTGTGATACATTGTACAACAAACTCAGAAGATCTACAGCTGGCAGCAGTTGAAAACGGCGCTGATGATATTATTGAAGAAGATGGCGGATTAACTATTTATGGGGCTCCGGCCACCTTGACGGGATTAAAAAAAATAGCTGGCGAATCAGTTGAATATGCCGAAGTAACTTTTGTGCCAGAAACAACCATGCCCGTCACCGCTCCTGATCATAAAAATGAATTAGAGCGGTTGTTAGAAGCGCTCGAGGACAATGACGATGTTATTGACGTTGTCCACAATGCCAAATTCTAAAATTACCTTGGGTTTTGACCCGGGAATTGCCATTACCGGTTACGGGGTGCTTTGTGGGCAAACTGTATTAGAATATGGTGTTTTGCGCACGCCGGCGCACGCCGCCACTACTTTGCGACTGGCTCAACTCTATGATGAAATTACCCTTCTGCTGAAAAAATACCCAGCCACCATAGCTGGTTGTGAAGAGCTGTTCTTTGCTAAAAATGTCACCACGGCATTTACCGTTGGCCAAGCACGCGGTATCATTTTACTAGCTTTGACCCAAGCTAATATCCCTGTGCTAGAACTCACTCCATTACAGGTCAAACAAAGTGTTACCGGTTATGGCCGAGCCGATAAAGCCCAAGTGCAATCTATGGTAAAAACCATTCTTAATTTGACTACTATACCTAAACCTGACGATGCGGCTGACGCTTTGGCCGTAGCTTTAGCCACTCAAACCTATGCTCACACTCAATAAATCGTCATTCCTTATTTTACCCGCATTGCTGATGCTATTTTGGCTACAGCCAGTTGCCGCTCAAACCACAGACGCCCTAACCACTGCTACGGAAATAGTTCCCGGAACAACCACCATTGAAGGCGGTGTTTCCACTGAAGATGCCGGCACGGTGGCAGAATTAGCGCCAAC
>CAYYTZ010000106.1:0-4532 GCA_964474735.1 uncultured Gammaproteobacteria bacterium
CCTTGTTCATACAAGCGTTGGGCGGTACGCATAGTTTTGCTAGCGGACCATCCTAATTTTCGTCCCGCGTCTTGTTGCAAAGTGCTCGTGATGAATGGCGGTTTAGGCGACAACGTCAACGGTTTCTGTTGAACATCAGTGACTGTGAAAGATTTATTTTGTAAACGTTGAATTACAGCATTGACGTCAATTTGGTTTAAGACAACACAATCCTGGGTAGCCGCAGCTGTGAGCTGACCGGTCTCGGCCGCAAAATCTTTTCCAAGCGCCAAACGCTTTCCACCCAGACTGACCAGTTTGGCTGGAAAGATCGCTTTAGCGGTGGTGGCAAATTCTGCCGCGATATCCCAATAGGCAGCTGTTTTAAAAACAATCCGGTCTTTTTCGCGCAAGACAATTAAATGCATGGCCGCGCTTTGGACACGACCAGCGGAAAGTTTTGGGGCTACTTTACGCCATAAAATCGGAGAGATTTCATAGCCATACAAGCGGTCTAAAATCCGGCGCGTTTCTTGGGCCGCCACTAAGTGTTCATCAAGAGTGCGGGGATTTTGTAAAGCCGCCAAGATGGCTTCTTTGGTAATTTCATGGAACACCATTCGTTTTATTGGAACGGTCGGTTTTAATACTTCTAGTAAATGCCAACTAATGGCTTCTCCTTCACGGTCTTCATCAGTGGCCAAATATAACTCTTCGGCAGCCTGAACCAGTTTTTTAAGTTTTGCAACTTGTTTCTTTTTTTTAGAGGGAATGATATAGAGCGGAGCAAAATTTTCCTCAATGTTAATACCTAGGCGTGCCCATTTGTTTTTTTTGTATTGGGCTGGAATTTCGTCGGCTGATTGTGGCAAGTCGCGAATATGACCAAAGCTTGATTCAACCACGAAGCCTTCGGGTAGAAATTTTTTTATGGTTTTAGCTTTAGTGGGGCTTTCAACTATGACTAACTTCATAATTTTGTTCGCGATTCTTTCGTACTATTCCTCCTATTTCTAATTCTGTCAAGTGAACCATAATTTCTGTAGCGGACAATTGTAGGGTTTGAGCCAGCTTTTCCGCTGTATTTGGTTGTTCAGCTAGGGTGGCGACAATTTCTTTTTGAATGGGTTGGGTGATCGTTAGTTGAGCCTCAACGGCCGTAGAGAATGGTAGGGTTAAGGGCACAGGTAAGACACCAATAAATTCAGCAAAAATATCGGCGGCAGAAGAAACCAAGGTAGCGCCTTGTTTAATTAGTTGGTTTGTGCCAGTAGAGCGTGTACTAAAGATAGATCCGGGTACAGCAAAAACCTCACGATTGGCTTCTAAGGCGAATTTGGCCGTTAAGAGGGCGCCAGATTTTTGTGAGGCTTCCACCACCACTACACCCAGGCTTAATCCGGCGATAATACGGTTGCGGGCTGGGAAGCGCCAACGTTGGGCAGCTACCAATGCTTCGTATTCTGTGACAATTAAACCTCCCCGTTGAGTGATTGATCGCGCTAAACTGCGATGTTGAGCCGGAAATAGTACGGATTCGTCTAGGCCCGTTCCTAAAACGGCAATAGTTTTTCCGCCACAAGCTAAAGCGGCCCGATGGGCAACAGCATCAATACCCGTGGCCAATCCACTTATAATAACAAAACCGGCGTTGACCAAATCTTGTACCAATTGACTGCAAGCGCGTTCGCCATAGCTGGTTAAGGCTCTACTTCCCACCACGGCAATGCCCGGTTGCTCTAATAATTCAAGCGCACCTGTACAATAGAGCTGCGGCGGTGGATAGGCAATGTGTTGCAAACGTTCCGGTAAGTGGTGACGTTTTAGGCAAATGCATTCCATAAATAAAAAACACCCGAACTTGGGTGGCGCTACATAATATATAGCATGCTTTACCCACCTTGGCAACTTTGTTATGATGAGTCCATGAAACGTCGTATTTTGTGGATTCTTGGAGTGGGTAGTTTAGGTGTGGCCTTGGGCGCCCTAGGTTTTTTATTTTGGCAAAGGCAAATTAACGCACCGCTGGATTTTGTGCAGGTTGGATTAGTGCCGGAAGCTAGTGTTAGCGTATCCGGACGATATTATGCGTCTCCAGGGAAAGTAGAAAATAAAGGTGTCATTTTACTGCACATGCTTGGTGGTACCCAAAATTCTTGGCGGCCGCTGGTTAAATCTTTGCATGACGCTAATTACGAGGTTATGACATTAGATTTTCGTGGACATGGTGAATCCAGTGGGGATTGGCAAACCATGACCGACGCTGACTTTACTAAATTGGTTGATGACGCAGCTGAAGCGGTTAAATATTTACGCGACATTGATTCAGAAATGCACATTGTTGTCATTGGTGCTAGTATTGGCGCAAATGTAGCTATGCAATTAGTCGATCGTGACCCCAGTCTAACTGGTGTGGTCTTGCTTTCACCGGGGTTGAGTTATCGGGGCATTTCGATTGAAGCTAGTAATGTACAGTTCGAGCGCCCGGTTTATTTTATAACCAGTCAAACTGATGATCTGTCGTTGCTAGCCACCACTCAATTGTATGAAGCTAATCCCAGCCAGGCGAAACAATTTAAAAGTTACAAAAAAGGCGGGCATGGTACAGAATTACTGACTCATCAGGATTTGGATAATTTATTGATCGACTGGTTGGGTACAGTGTTATGAACACTTGGTTTTTTTCTGACTGGATGACAGATAATGGTTGGCGTCTAATTGTTATTCTTTTGTTGTGGTTGATTTTATCGATCACGGTTAATCGGTTTGGACGTAAAATCATGCGGCTGATTCTTACGAAAGAGCAATCAGTATTTAGTCAGCGCCATGCCAAACTTACCGAACAAGATGTGCATCGCATAGAAACTTTGAGCGCAATTTTTATTCAAATTATTCAAGTGTGCTTGTTAGTTATGTTCGGTTTGGTGCTGCTATCGGCCGTTGGTATCCCAATAACGCCGTTATTCGCCGGGGCCGGCATTGTTGGCATCACCTTAGGCTTTGGCGCACAATCATTAATTAAAGACGTGACCACTGGTATTTTTATTGTGTTAGAAAATCAATTTAGTCATGGTGATCGCGTAAAATTAGGCGAGTCAATTGGCACAGTTGAAGAATTATCACTGCGCACAACTGTGTTACGGGGTGACGATGGCGTAATTTATTTTATTCCCAACGGTACAATTACTTTAGTGATAAATTATTCGAAAGTTAAAAAAGACATTATATGAACATACGCACATTTATCATTGCTGTTTTTTGCTTGAGTTTGTTGGCGGGAACGGCTTATGCAGCAGGAGCGGCCAGTTTGCCGCAACTTGGTATGCCAAAAAACGTTGCTATTACCCAAATCGTGTCATTACAAAAAATGAAGGTTAATTGGACTGCGCCAAATCACGCCAAGAAATATGTGGTTAAATTGCTGCAAGGAAAAACGCTTATTTTTAAAAAAATTGTCCGCCATCCGCATTTTACCTTTGCTGAAAGCAAATTAAGAACGAGTTCGAGTTACACTTTAAAAGTTCGCTCAAAATCTACTAGCACTTACCGGGCATCCATTTGGCAGAAGACAAAATTTACTTTCACTGATCTGGATAATGATAATGATGGCATAGTTGATACGGAGGACAATGATGATGACGATGACGGCATTATTGAAGCCGAAGATGCCATGCCTTTAGATCACGATAATGATGGCGTTGCTGATGCTGTCGACAGTGATGATGATAATGATTTAATTGATGATGTTGCTGATGAATATCCTTTAGATCACGATAATGATGGCGATCCGGATGTGACTGATCCGGATGATGATAACGATGGAATTCTTGATGTAGACGAAGCACCAGGACAACAATTTGATGAGGATAATGATGGCATTGAGGATTATTTGGATGAAGATTATATTGCTGCCCACACGCCAGTCGAAACGTTTACGGTGCGTATAAAAAATAATAGTTTTGTGAGCGGAGATATTACCATTAACGTGGGCGATACAGTAACTTGGACGAACAAAGATGAAGGCGGTCATGCGGTGGCGGCGCAAGATGGTTCGTGGGATAGTCCACCGCTTGAGAGCGGGGAATCATATAGCAGAACTTTTTCAGAAGCTGGTAGTGTGGAATATTACGACCCAACTTATCCGGGCACAGTGGCTTTAACCGGCACGATAACAATCGCCGAGTAATGCGTAAGAAATTAGGGTTGTTTGGAGCATTATTGTTTGTTGTCGTTGGCTGTCAAACCGGCGAAGATTCATCCGCGCGAAATTACGGTGCAGTTATTTCTAATCAAATGGTTGAAACAGTACCAAGTGATGTTGATATGGTTAATCTTATTCCCGGGCCGTTTGTGTGGGGAGAAATTGTCCCGCAACCAAATTTACCAGAGTCCGATTGGAATTGGGCGCAAACCGATGCACTGATAGCGCAAGCGCAAACCAATAACGTCACTGTTATGGCGACACTTTGGCCCTACGCTTTATGGGATCAGGCGAGCTGTCCTGTTTTCGTCTTTTAGTGTGACACCATGTCCTGAATTTTCTGCATTTCTTC
>CAYYTZ010000107.1:0-4446 GCA_964474735.1 uncultured Gammaproteobacteria bacterium
TTTAATTATTCACTGCCGGTACTGAGTGCGGAGTGAGAGTGTGAGGTCTATATATGGTAAATCGTATGTCTGTGCAGTGGAGTTACCTGACTGAGCCATATTCCACCGTTTCAAAACTTGCTGTGGTAAAGCTGCGTGGCGACGGAAACGATCAATGTAGCCCTGTGTGATATCAGATTGTATACCGCTAGATGGGCCCTTCCATATCAAATCATCTTGGAAGGTTGGAATTGTGCTAGCATCAGCCCATAAACCGGTAGACGCCACATATGATACCACATAGTATTGGTCGCCAATTTTATAAATCAATTGGATATTACCATTGTGATGAATGCGAACCGAATTTATCATCACGTGTTTGGCCGCAGTGCTCATAAACTGATTTTCTTCCCAACCACGGGTTGGCCGCCAAATGGCATAAGAGAGCTGAATTTGTGACCCTACCTTACTTTGCAGTAGAATAATATATTGCCCTTGTCCATATTCAGAATAGGCGGTGATAGCTGAACAGTCATTACAGTCGATATCTTGCCAAACTATCTCATTGTCAGTCAGCAGACCATCCTGACCAATCGTTTGATGGTAAATTTTACTATCTTGTGAATAGACTAGGTGTACAATACCTTCATTGTTAATCAACACATCTTGCAGTTCGGCTTTTTTTGCCACTAGTTTCCGCTTCAGCCAACCATGTTGTCCATCAAAAGTGCGATAATAGATGCGCTGCGAGTTTTCTCCAAACAAATAAATTTTATCACCCTGTGTAAGTACCTGATAGGATTGAGCTGTCGTCATATTGGCGAGTCCAGTTGGCTCTTCCTGCCAACCTCTGCCGACTTGCCATGGACGAATTTGCAAAGTCTGTTCACCTTGATACAGTACAAAAAAACCATCATCGGCATATGGAATAATATCTAACATCGAATTCTTTGGCGGGGTCGCTGATAAATTAACTGTTTCTCTAATACCAGCTTTTTTTGTGAGCACAACAATATGATACTCGTATCCATTAAATGTCCCATCACTGATGTGTTGGGTCGTCCAAGCTATCACCCATGCATCCTTGAGTGGCTTTACATCTAGTGATAAAGCTGTCAGTCCACTAATACCTTGGAGCAGGGTGGTGTTCGACCAAGTTTGAGTTTTTTTGGAAAAAGTCGTGGCATATATTTTTGATGTGCCGGCTTCTTCATTATCATAACTATACACCACCGCAATCTCCGTACCATTTTCTGACCGAGCGGCCATGGCAGCACTGCCCAGATTAACATTCTCTTCCGGTATTGGTACAACTTCTTCTGTCAAAGCTAACACCGGTCCGGCTATAGTTAGTAATAGAATTGTGACGAGTATTTTCATGGTATATATATTATAACTCCTCTTTCTTAATATGTACAACGTTGCGAGGTTATGTATGTGACAAAAGCTGTAGCCCCACAGGGAATCGAACCCTGGTTTGAGCGCTGAGAACGCTCCGTCCTAACCGTTAGACGATGAGGCCAAAAGTCTGCCTATTGTATACAAAATAACCCGACATTTCAAGGGCCGGGTTATTTATTGCCTTTTTAAGCGAAACTACTTACTAATTTTTTTTCCAGCCATAATAGCCATATCAACCAAACGATTGGCGTAGCCGAATTCGTTATCGTACCAGCTAACTATCTTCACTAGATTTCCACCCACCACCATGGTTAGTGATAAATCTACAATGGATGATTCTGGTCTACCAACTATGTCACTTGAAACAACCGGCTCGTTAGTTACGGCTAAAATCCCTTTATAATTTGGCTGTGCAGCGGCATCGGTAAGAGCTTTTTTTACCTCATCAACCGTTACATCACGCTTTGTAATCATAGTCATATCCGAAACTGAACCAGCTGGAGTTGGTACGCGTAAGGCAAAACCATCAAAAATTCCTTGGTAACTTGGCATAGTTTTTCCGAAAGCTTTGGCTGCGCCAGTGGAGGTTGGAATAATATTTAAGGCAGCACCTCGCGCCCGCCGAATATCCGCTTTGTGAGTACCGTCAACTAGATTCTGATCTGCAGTATAAGAATGAATTGTGGTCATCATGGCTTTCTCTACGCCAAAGGTATCCATCATCACTTTCATTACTGGTCCGATACAATTAGTGGTACAAGAAGCGTTTGAGGAAATTGTATCATTGCCAATTTCCGCTTGGTTTACCGACATCACATAAGTTCCAATATCTTTGTCTTTGGCTGGAGCAGAAATTATTACATGTTTGGCACCGGCAGTTAGATGCTGACTAGCGCCTTCCCGATTGGTAAAAATTCCGGTACATTCCAGCACCACATCTACCTTAAGATCTTTCCAGGGTAAAACTTTTGGATCTTTTTCGGCATAGCGACGATATTTTTTTCCATCCACCACTAAATAATCATCTCCGTTCGTGCTGACGGTTCGTTCGTATTTACCATATACGCTATCATATTGTAATAAATGAGCGGCCATTTGAATGCTACCCAAACCATTGATGGCAACAACTTCAAGTTCTGGTCTATCTAAGGCAATTCGGAAAGCGGAAGCACCAATGCGACCGAATCCATTAATAGCAATGCGTATTGGCATAATATTATCGCTTTAAACTTTTAACTAATAATTAAAAAGTGCCCATAGTCTAGCACAACAACCAGACTGCGGCAAGACGAAATATATAACTCAATATTTAATAAACCGGCGTCACCCATTCTTGATACTGTTTCAGTTCCCCATATACCAGATCGCTATATATTTTCTGCAATATTGCGGAAATTGGGCCTATTTTACCATCACCAATAATATATTGGTCCACCTGTATCACTGGACTTACTCGCGCACCCGTTCCAGTTAAAAATACTTCATCGGCAAAAGCCAATTCGGTGCGATCGACGGAACGTTCTTGAATAGGCAGGTTATTATCTTTGGCTATTTGTAAAATAGTTTTTCGTGTGACGCCTTCTAATATATTGTCGGAAACTGGGGGTGTGATTATCACACCGTCGCGCACAATGAAAAAATTCTCCGCACTGCCTTCCACTACGTGACCATTGTGATCCATTACCAGGGCCTCATCATAGCCGGCTAACACAGCTTCGGTTTTTGCAAAAGCGGTATTGGCATAGGCGCCGTTAATTTTTCCGCGAGCCGGAATTGCATTATCATCAACTCGTCGCCAACTGCTTATTTTGCATTTCATGCCGGTGGTTGGAATATAATCACCTAAGGGGAAAGCGAAAATAGCTAAGCTGTCTTTATAGCCATTCCATTGTACGCCGATACTTTCATCATCCACAAAAGCCGATACTCGCAAATAAGCATCCTGCTTAATATTATTTTTTCTCAAAAGATCAACAATCACCTCAATAAATCGGTCAACGGAGTAATTCTGCACAAACTGATTAAACATACATAACTGGCAGGCGTGACGAAAGCGCTTAAAATGATCAGCTGGTCTGAATAAATATAATTGCTTTTCTGTTGTATTATAGTGCGCTCGAATTCCAGTAAAAGCACCTAGACCATAGAGAAATGCTACATTGGCAATACTCACATTAGCCTCGGAAAAAGGCACGAATTTATCGCGGAAGTAAACTTGGCATTGTCGAAAATCGAACATATTTGTATTACTATAATGTATTTAAGACGGCTTGGCCAAATTCGGCTGTTGTGACACAACGTTCATTGGTTAGCCCGGTATAGATATCGCTAGTGCGTAATCCAGTCTGTATCACTTTTCCCACAGCGTTACGAATCGCCTGGGCTTCACTTTCTAAGTGAAAGGCTATCCGACATAATAGCTCAACCGATAGTATGGCGGCAATAGGATTAGCTTTCCCCTGCCCCATAATATCTGGAGCCGAACCATGGATGGGCTCAAATAAACTAATCTTGGGACCAATGCTAGCCGAAGGCAGCAGGCCCAAGCTGCCCACTAACTCGGCTGCTTCATCGGTTAAAATATCACCAAACATATTTTCCGTAACAATGACATCAAATTGACTGGGCCGGCGAATTAGTTGCATGGCGGCATTGTCCACATATAAATGAGTTATTGTAACATCGGGGAATTTTTTTGCTTCGGCATTGACTACTTCACGCCATAAACGCGAACATTCTAACACATTGGCTTTATCAATCGAGCACATTATTTTTTTTCGAGTTTGTGCTGCTTGCAAGGCCATTCGTACCACTCGTTGAATCATTGGCTTGGTGTAGCGCATGGTATCAAAAGCCTCGGTGCGATTGGTCGTACGACCGCGTGGTTCACCAAAATAAATGCCACCTACTAATTCACGAAAAAAAATAATATCAACATTTTGTAAAACGGTTGGTTTTAGTGATGAGGCGTTAATTAATTCCGCAAACAAACGAACTGGCCGCACATTGACGTATAGACCTCACACTCTCACTCCGCACTCAGTACCGGCAGTGAATAATTAAACT
>CAYYTZ010000108.1:0-4286 GCA_964474735.1 uncultured Gammaproteobacteria bacterium
AGCCGGAGTTTGCACTAATCTTTCATCCGCCAAGGTATCTATAATGCGCGGACCTAACCCTTTAATATCAAAAGCGCCCTTGGCCACAAAATGATACAGCTGCTCACGATGTTTAGCCGGACAACGCGGATTACTGCAATAGAACGCCACCTCTTGGGCTTGACGCTCCACCGCCGCTTGGCAAGCCGGACAACGCGCCGGAAAACGATACGGCTGGAAGCTGGCCGCAATTCCGGCACTACAGAAACCACGTCAGGAATAATATCGCCGGCTTTTTCAATAACCACGGTATCGCCAACGCGCACGTCCAGACGTTTTATTTCATCGGCATTATGCAAAGTGGCCCGCGCCACAGTAGAGCCGGCCACTAACACTGGTTGCAAATGTGCTACCGGAGTAAGGGCGCCAGTTCGACCAACTTGCACCTGAATATCTTGCACCAACGTGGTGGCTTGCTCGGCCGGAAATTTGTACGCCACACTACCTCGTGGAGCTTTGCCGATAACACCAAACTGCCGCAACAAATCTAAATTATCTATATTCACCACTACGCCATCAGTCCAATATGGTATTTTAGAACGCCGTTTCATTATTTCGGTATGATATTCTTCTACGGCGTGTAAATCGGCACATCGTCGATTCAAACGATTGGAGGGAAAGCCCAGCTCAATTAACCGCTCATGTACAGCAGAATGTTCGCGCACGCCCAAATCGGTCACGCAATCATAGGCCATAAAACTTAAACCGCGGGCGGCCGCAATTTTTGGGTCCAGCTGCCTAATACTACCAGCCGAAATGTTTCTGGGATTGGCATATTTAGTCTCCTCGGCTTTATTGATTTTTTCGAATTGCGCTTTTGTCATGTACACTTCCCCACGCACCTCTAACACTTTTGGATAAGAATTTCCCCGCAAACGTAACGGAATAGATTCAATGGTGCGCAAATTTACCGTAACATCTTCACCAACTTTTCCATCACCGCGCGTGGCACCATGTTTGAAAATCCCATTTTCATAAAGCAAAGTTACCGCCAGACCATCCATTTTTATTTCGGCATAATATGGTAACGGTTCGGTGGTTAATTTACGCAGCCGCTGCTCCCACTGTTCCAGTTCGGCGAAAGAAAAAACGTCATTTAATGATAACATTGGTGCGGTATGCCGGACTTTTTGGAATTGTGGCAAAGCTGTGCCGGCCACCCGCTGCGTTGGAGAATCGGACGTGATTAATTGAGGGAAGTCGTCTTCGAGCAACGCCAATTCGTGCTTCAAAGAATCCAGAGCCGCTTCCGATAACTCGGCTTTATCAAACACGTGATACAAATAACGTTGGTGATTAATTACCTCACGCAATTTGAGTATCCGTTGTTTAGCCTGAGCTAGTGTCAATGTTGTCATTTTACGATTTCCTGTTCAGAAAAAACCACAAAGTCAAAATAGCGTTGCAACCGCGGGTCCCATAAAATTGTGGTCGAGTTTTGCATACGAGTTGAACCGGCGTATTCCCCAATACTGGTGACGGTAACTAAATTATGCGTTTCAATGGCTGTACCGCTAGTATCTTCAGCCACCATGTTAGCATCTTCAATAGTGCAATCCAATGGCTTTACCCAAACTTTATATAAATGAGTATCATCAACTCCTAATAATTTATCACAATCATAGGTACTGCTAGGACTGGCATCATGCGGACATGATAAAATGAAACGCGTTTGCACAGATGATGGGCTAGAAATATCTTCCCAAGTTAAGGCTGTCCAAGATGAAAAAGCAATTTCCACATTATTTCCAGCCGCACAACCAGTACTTTCGTTCCAACTAATATGAATATTCTTTAAATTAGTTAATGGCGCTAAAGTTGGTGAATTGTGAAAATCACCACCCGCATACTCTTCACCAAACACATCCCACTGTTGACTAGCATTTTCGGCAATATCCACCGCATAATTATCGTCCGTTGCGGTGGCGGTAACGTCATAATCCTCTGTAGTAGCAAAAGTGCTGGCAAAATCTGACATCGAAAGAGCCGCTGACTCTACGCCAACTGTTTTAGCCGAGCGCGCATATTGCAAATAATACAAAGCCCGTTCCGTGCCGGATTCCGCCGCGTAGGCCGCCCGTCTGGCATTGCTCAAATTTTGGCTCACCCGATTATTGCGCAACATGATGGTGGTAATGGTAGTGGCCAACAAGGTAATAACAAACAAAATAAACAAGACATACAAAATGGTAGAACCGGCTCGTTCTCGTTTAAAATATTTAACGTTCATAGACGCGAGTAGAAATTAACGTTTGAGCGGTATAAGTTACAGACGTATCGGTCACACTATGCCCCACAATGTGTACAACCACCGCCGGCTGACTGTTGGGCGGGCTAGCTGCCAAATCAAACGGGTCGGAATTGGGATACACATACACATTAAATGTATCAATGAAAACTTGATTGGAACTATTAGAAGTTAACGGCGTGGTTACCGGAGTAGTGCCAGTGGTAATAGTGGCGAATAGTTGACCACTACTTAAATATATTTCGGTCGAAGTAGTAGCATCGGTTGACACTAAATATAATTTGGATTGCGGATTGGAAAAACCCGAGCTGTAATCGCTAACTGAATAATCTATCATCTGATCACGGCTATAACTGGTAAGCTGCGCCATGACGTTATTAATTTCTTCGTAAACATGAAATTCATCAATTTGCTGAAGTGGTTCGCGTAAAAACAAAACAAACAGGTTCACTGCCGCCACCATTATCATAGAAAATAACGCTGCCGCTACCACAATTTCAACTAAAGTGAAGCCAGATTTATTCCGCATATTTCCAATCATAGAGGCGTTCTTCTAAAACGCGCGTTAAGGTATTTCCACTATTTATCCAAGATACTTCCACCCGCACCTGAACACCAATTTGAATAGGGTCGGCTGTACTAGCACAGTCTTGTCCATCAGCGGTCAGAATAGATTCGGTTGCACCTCCATCATCCGAACAAATTGGAAACAAAGTAATAAAACGGGTATAGGGCGTGGCCGTCCACGTTGTACTACTAGACTGACGATATTGTTTTTGGGCATTTTCATAAACCCGCACAATTGTATCGGCATCTGTATCCGGCGTAAAATCGAAAGTAATCGCATCCGCGGGTGTTATTGTTGCTGGTGGCCATGTTTTCCAAACATATATTGCCGTGTAATCATACCCACCCGTAGCATCATAATAATATAAGCCATCATTAAAACTTGTACCCAAGCCGGCTTCACGCTCTAACCAATTACTATCTCGTATAAATCTGGCCGCTTCGATACCCTCTTGCGCTAAACCCAAGGCAATCGCTTCCTGATAAGTTAAACGCGAACTGCTTTGCACATAAATAATTAATGTCACCAAGCTCACAATCCCGGTAGTAATAATAGCCGCCGAGATGATAACTTCTAATATAGTTTGACCCGCTGGTTGCCTTTTAAACATATTCAACATAAGTTTATTCTATCACACCAAAGCTATTCACCGTCAGGGTGCTAGTAGCAGCCGTGGCCGCGTGTTGCAAAGTAAGTGTATACGCTCCACTCACAACTGCGCCGGCGGCGTAAATTGCCGAAACGTTATCCCCTAAAAAAAACAAATCACACGTGCCGCTAGTCTTAATGGTGGAACCGTAGGTGCATTGAGAATAATTAAGCCCACTTGGTAAAGTAATTGTACTAATTATTTGATCCGTGCCCGCCGTATAGGTATTTGAACTATCCAAGTCTGCATACAACGAAGCCGTGGTACCGGTTAAAGTAATTATTATGCCATACCCGTTGGGCAACTGTGTTGTACAGCACAAATGCCCGGTTTGCGCATACGACCGCGCCAAAACAAAAAACGATCTGGTGTCATCAAGTCCGTTTTCCAACGTTCGACTGGAAGAAAGCGACCGCACCTGAATAATTCCAATCAACGCCACAATGCCAAGAATCACGGCACTAACCACCACCTCAATTAAGGTAAAGCCTTTAGTACCAATGCAACGTGTCATATAGATACCAATGTAAAATATCTGGGCCAACTAAAGTAGTTATTACCGCCGCTATGGCTAAAACGCTGCCGAACGGTAATTTATCACCTAAATGTTTACGTCTGGTCAACATCAACCCAACCGCAATTACTGCGCCAAACATGTAGGCAATAAATAAGCCAACCAAAATTTGCGGCCAAGCTAAATACGCCCCTAATAAGGCACCTAAACGAATATCTCCCCCGCCAATCCAGCGCCCGCGCGAAATAATAAATTGCAGTAAAAATAT
>CAYYTZ010000109.1:0-4217 GCA_964474735.1 uncultured Gammaproteobacteria bacterium
TTAGGTTTACTGGGGGTAGCCGGATTTACTTGGCTATCTGGCGGAAATATTGACGCGTTAATTGGGTTAGGTTTTGGTGGTAGTTTAATTTCGGTATTTGCTCGAGTGGGTGGTGGTATCTTTACCAAGGCGGCTGATGTGGGTGCTGATTTGGTCGGCAAGGTAGAAGCCGGAATTCCGGAAGATGATCCACGCAACCCGGCTGTTATTGCCGATAACGTTGGTGATAACGTTGGTGATGATGCTGGTATGGCCGCAGATTTATTTGAAACCTATGCCGTAACAACTGTCGCTGCAATGCTGTTGGGCACACTAACATTTACCACAGTTGCGGCAGACCAAAATGCCATGCTTTACCCATTAGCTTTGGGTGCTTTGGCCATTTTTTGTTCGGTGATTGGAACTTGGTTTATTCGTTTGGGCAGTTCAAAAAATATTATGGGCGCTTTGTACAAAGGCTTAGTCGTTTCCGGAATTTTATCTGCTATTGTGTTTTATCCAGTGACAAAATGGTTGATGGCTGATAACGGATTATATAGTGTTGGCGCGTTGTATGGTTCGGCGCTGATTGGATTGGTTGTGACAGCTTGTTTAGTAGCCATCACTGAATATTATACTTCTACCAATTATCATCCAGTTAAAAGTATTGCCGGAGCCTCGGTCTCTGGTCATGGCACCAATGTTATTCAAGGTATTGCGGTTTCGTTGAAATCGACTTTTGCGCCAGTGCTGGTAATTATTTTTGCAATTTTGGGCGCGTACTCATTAGCTGGGCTATATGGTATTGCCATTGCGGCGATGGCTATGTTGTCTTTGGCTGGAATTATTGTGACGATTGACGCGTTTGGCCCTATTACCGATAACGCTGGAGGTATTGCGGAGATGTCTGATCTGCCAGAAGAGGTGCGGGAAATTACCGATGCACTTGATGCGGTAGGTAATACAACTAAAGCCGTTACCAAAGGTTATGCAATTGGATCTGCCGGGTTAGCCGCGTTAGTATTATTTTCGGCTTTTACCCAAGATTATTTGGCGCGGTCAGGCAATGCTCTTGAATTTAGTTTGGAAGATCCAAAAGTAATTGTTGGTCTATTTCTTGGTGGAATTGTGACGTATTATTTTGCGGCTCTTTGCATGGAAGCAGTTGGTAAGGCCGCTGGTTCGGTAGTAAAGGAAGTGCGTCGTCAATTTAAAGCCATTCCGGGAATTATGGAACGCACAGCTAAACCAGATTACGCAGCTTGTGTAGATTTAGTGACGAAAGCGGCGTTGCGTCAAATGGTGTTGCCAGTTTTATTTACAGTGCTTACTCCGCTAGTGGTTTGGATGTTACTCGGTCCGGTGGCAGTTGGTGGAGTTTTGATGGGTTCGATTGTAATTGGTATTTTTATGGCTATTTCTATGACGACCGGTGGTGGGGCTTGGGATAATGCCAAGAAGTATATTGAAAAAGGTCAAAAGGCTCCCCGGCTCATGCGGCCGCTGTTACTGGCGATACGGTTGGTGATCCATATAAGGATACCGCTGGTCCTGCTATTAACCCAATGATTAAAGTGTTAAACATTGTCGCGCTGTTATTAGTGGTACTATTAGCCTAGTAGTTATTTGGTCTGGGGGAGCTAGAGAATAAGCCAGTTCTGCTCACCTACGTGAGTGTTGCCCAGGGAACGCAAGGGGCACACCACGAACGACTTAGTTATACGTTAAGTAAGCGGTGTGCCCTTGAGTCATCCTGGGCTGGGCACGCTCTGTTAGCTCCCATCAATACTTATTCACTAACTCACACCAGATTTCACTACTAATTACCCTATCTACTCTATGAACGTAACAAAAACTATTCAAGACAAAACAACCGTCATCCTCAAGATTGAACTTTTACCAGATGAACTTAAACCGCACATTGAGCGTGCCACAAAACGCGTATCTAAGGCTGTTAAAGTTCCTGGCTTTCGTCCCGGCCATGTACCGTATGATGTTTTAATAAAACACGTTTCCGAAATGGAAATTTATCAAGAGGCAGTTGATGATATTTTACAAGACACCTTACCAACCGTCGTGCAGCGCGAGAAAGTTGAATTTGTTGGAAAGCCAGCAGTGGCAGTTGAAACATTAGCGCCCGGCAATCCAATGGTGTACACAGCAACCTTTGCATTAATGCCCAGCGTTGATGCAAAAAATTATAAAACTGTAAAAGTTAAAAAGAATGAAGTAAAAATTGATGACGCTAAGGTTAAAAAAACCATGGAAGATTTGCGTAAGATGCGTAGTAAAACCGAACCAGTTGAACGAGCAGCCGAAAAGGGCGATCAGGTAACGATAGATTTTGATATCACCCAAGGCGGTGTACCATTTGAGGGTGGACAAGGCAAGGCAGTGCCAGTAACTTTAGGTGAAGGTTATTTTATTCCGGGTTTTGAGGAACAGTTAACCGGTATGAAAGCAGCTGAAACCAAAAAATTTAAAATTACTTTTCCAAAAGATTACAGCGCTAAACATTTAGCCGGAAAAGAATGTGATGTAACTGCAACCGTCAAAGCCGTTAATAAAATGATTTTACCGGAACTAGACGATGCTTTTGCGAAAGAGCTGAATTTTGCTTCACTGATAGAATTAACGGAGCAAATTACCGGTAATATTAAACTGGAATTAGTAGCGAAAGCCGACCAAGAATACGAGGCAGCCGTGATTGAAAAGGTTGTAGAACAAGCCAGTTTTGACCCAATTCCACAATTGATGATTGAATACGAACTGGATCGCATGTTTGAAGAGTTGCAACAACAAGTGGAAGAGCAAGGTGCAAAAATGGAAGATTATTTGCAACACATAAAAAAGACCAAAGAAGAATTACGTACCACTTGGAAAGAACACGCCGATAAACGTATTAAGAGCGCCTTGGTGATTAAAGTTGTGGCGGAACAAGAAAACATTACTGTTCCGGAAGAAGAAATTACCGCCGAACAGGAACGGCGCAAAGCGGCCTATAAAGAGTCGCCAGAAACTCTTAAGCAATTAGAATCCATGGAATATCGGGGCTATTTGCGCACAACTATGCGTAACCAAAAAGCCTTAGAAAAAATGAAAGATTACGCCAACGGCAAAACAGCTGCAGCTAAGTAGTTAGCGCACCGAGGCAATCGCTTTTTTCAACACAGAGACCGAGCGCTTTAATGCCTTGGTCTCTTGGGCGTTTAAAGGCAGTTCAAGTTCTTGCACAATGCCTTTACGGCCTAATATTGAAGGCGTGCTGATGGAAACATTTGTGATGCCATATTCACCATTGAGCACAGACGACAGTGGAAATATTTCTTGAGTGTCATTCAAAATGGCGTGCACTAACTTAGTAACACAGGTGGCAATGGCAAAGTTTGTAGCACCTTTCTTTTTAATAATGTCATACACTACGGTGCGAACAGTATAGTGAATGGCGGCCATTTCTTTGGCATTATAACCTGGCATGTCAGCGAGTGGGATAGAGCCGATGTTGGCCGTACTTAAAGCGGCAAAGGAGCTGTCTCCATGTTCGCCCAAGATATAGGCATGTACATTATGAGCGTTCACACCAAAACATTTAGCGATATAATCTCGGTAACGGGCAGTATCTAAAACGGTGCCAGTTCCAAATACCCGATGATTTGGAAAGCCGGAGAATTTTTTGGCGTAGAAGGTTAGCACATCAACTGGATTTGTAACGATCATTAAAATACAATGTGGGGCTACTTTTTTTATTTCTGCCACAATACCTTTTAGGATGGCGACATTTTGACTCAATAATTGTAAACGGGTTTGACCTGGTTTTTGATTAGCCCCGGCAGTGATAACGACAACATCAGAATCTTTAATGTCTTTGTATGATTTTGTGCCTTTGAATGAGGTGTATGGTAAGAAGGCGCTGCCGTGTTCAATATCTAATACCTCGCCCTCGGCCTTTTTTAAATTGCGATCCAATAATACAATTTCGTTAGCGGAACCATTAATAGCTAGGGCAAAGGCTGTGGCTGTACCAACGTTACCGGCGCCGATGATTGAAACTTTTCCTGGCATAAATTATGTAAAATTATTAATAATATTAAATAACGTATACACAGTATATCACAGCCGTATGATATACTGCAGGTATGGCAAAAATTGGCGCCCATGTTTCTGCGGCTGGTGGAGTGTATCATGCTCCAGCGAATGCTGTGGCAGAACAATTGGAAACGTTCCAGATGTTTTCTCGG
>CAYYTZ010000110.1:0-1903 GCA_964474735.1 uncultured Gammaproteobacteria bacterium
AAAAGTGGATTTTAATCCTGAAAATCCTCCTCTTTTAACCTTGCTTGGCGCAAAATAGACCGGAAAGTGCCATAACGTATTTCCTTACCAAAAAAGCCCTTGCGTTCAAGGACTTTGATGACGAGTCGAAGCGGATATGGTTTAGGCATGTTGCAGGGTCACAGAAGCAATAAACGGTTCTTTCACTCGTTCTGTCTTGGTTGGCAGTGGAACATCGGCAAAGTATAACTCTAACGCATCCTGCAGCATGGACAGGGCTTCTTTTTTAGTTTTGCCATAGCTAGAAACATCCACGTCTAAACATTGGGATATATAATATTCATCCTCTTTCCACACCACTGATTTGAAGTCTATTTTTCGCATATAATAACAGTGTTATGCATCTAACTTATCACTAAACAAAAAATAAGTCAACCGCCCACTCCTCAAATCCGCTCCTGTTCAAGTGGCTATTCAGGCCGAGCGACGAAACATTTCTGAATATAGGATGTTAGTCGTAGGCATTCTATTATGTGATGTTTTTCGTCGCAGTCTTAAAGTCCAAGCAATACTGTTAATTTTCCTATAGCGACTGCGATTTGCGTAATACCTGAGCCAATCGTGACTAGTGTTTGGACTTTTTTTAGCTTGGTTTCTTTATCATTTGCTGCCAAAATCTCACCAACTATTTGGCGTATTTCCCGAGCTTTTGGATGGTTGTCAGAAATGCTTGCAGCAACTTCTTTGGCAGTTTTATTAATATCATCACCAAACTCAACTTTGACTCCAATGCCAGGTTTGGACGGCATAGAAACATGCATACCAACGCGATCATTTGGCCCAACGGTTCCGCCGATTTGTAAACCGACGATTTTACCTAGATTGTTTTGATCATTATTCATAAATTTATTTTACTGCTTGTTGATTTAGGCTGAAAAAATTTTGTATTACTTATTATTATGCGCAGCTAATCATTTTCACTCACATTCACCAAAGCGGTCGTGGATTGCCGATTGGGTTTATTGGATTTGTATCTGAATTTAAAAAACAATTGGACCATGCCCACAAGTAACGCGATAGAATTGCAGACAATAATCGGCCAGGCAAGGATGAGGATTCCATACATTAGCCAAAGTAAACAATTAAAGAAATATAACCACAGCATGCCAAAAGAAATGTCATCGACTCTTTTGGTTTTAATAGACTGAACGACTTGTGGGAGCATTAACGATGTCCCAACCGCCGCCGCAGCGAAACCAATTATTTCTGTAAGTGCAGTCCAGGAAGTCATTGTTTTATTTTTTTCCTACTTTCAGGCTCGGTTAAATAGTTTTCTTTGGTGATGACTTTGCCACCTGACTCTACCTCAAGTTTCCGTCTGGCATCGCCAGCGATCTTCCCGCCTTTCTGGGCAGCGCTTTTGTTTTCAATAAAACCTCGAGCGTTTTTGTCTTTGGTAATTTTAGTGGTGGACGCTTCACCCAACATTGAGAAAATCAATTCAAGGTCATTCATATGGTCCCGTAGATTTTCACGTTTTAAACTCTTATACTTTTTGTATTGACTTGGTGACAGACCAAACGTCGCTTTGGATATTTCAGAGGTTAAAATGGAAAACTCGACATCTTCTTTGATACCCCGTTGTTTCCATTCATCGGTGAGCTCCTCGCGAACAGCAATACCGCGCAGGCGTTTTTCAATCCATGCATCTGAATAACCCTTCAGTTTGTACAGTGCCTTGGTTCTTTTGGTCGCTAACTCTGGGTCTTCAATTTCTTGGATTCTGTCATATCCAACTTTAGCCAACCAACGCTTGAACGGCTCGGCTTTTGGGGAAGGGATCGACTGGATAATACGAAACAGACCCTCTGTATTGGCGATATCGGTTTCGCGCATTTTACCGTCCGGTGCTTGTAACTTGAAC
>CAYYTZ010000110.1:1913-2390 GCA_964474735.1 uncultured Gammaproteobacteria bacterium
TGTCGACGGTTCAAATCCTTCTTCATCTTTTACGCGAATCTTCATTTTATACCAATAATCACGGGGGTTAATGCTGTCCGTGAGTGCTGCAACAACATCAATCACCGAAAACCACCATTCTTTCTGATAAATGGTTCGCCTGATCGCCTTTCCTTTGAATAGCGCAATATGCATAGTTACTCGTTATCGCTCACATTCACCAACGCCGCGGTGGATTGGCGATTGGGTTTATTAGATTGCCTATAGGTGCTATAGATCTGCTTCAGTAATAGTAACGGGGTGGGTAAGAGTACAATCCATAGTACGTAATAATTGAGCCCAAACAGGGCGCCCCAGGACAGGAGAAAAGTAATCACATCCACTGTGCCGATGTGGAGGCCAGATTTTAAGACCACTTCGGGTTTACGTTTCTCCAAAAAGATACTTTTTTTCGCTTCACGCAAGTACCCAACCAGTAGGTTGCCAAGGGCAGCGGCT
>CAYYTZ010000110.1:2416-3324 GCA_964474735.1 uncultured Gammaproteobacteria bacterium
ATGCTCGGCCTGATATTGAAACGCAATGGCTAGGAACCAAATAATCTCTTTGGTGCGATCAGAAATGCTGTCAAACCAAATCCCAAACTTACTGCCGCGGCCAGTCATCCGGGCCACTTCGCCATCGGAACAATCAAAAGCGAACGACAACTGGATACAGACAAAGGCTAAAATTTTGGCCCACCAGGCGGGGTACATCAACCCGACTGCGCCAATCAGACCAATCACAAAGGAAATAATCGTGACGTCCGGTGCGGCAATACCTGGAATCCATTTTAACATATAAAACGTCAGTACTTTTGAAATCTTCCGATAGATTAATCGACTAAAGATACTGTCGTGCGGTTGTTGGTAAGCGGTAATTTCACTAATCCGTTGTGGGAGTGGCATAGCGTAAGATAGAAATTTCTGGTTTAAATGAGGTGGCTAATGTGGTAATGGGTGTCAGAATCGACTGATTGTAGAAGCGCTGTTCGTCAGCCGTGACGGACGGATCATACCATAAATATAATGTATATGTCTCATCGAGATGGTCCAAATATGCCAGCAACTGATCCAGTGGCGGTTGCTCTTTATCCTTATTCGGAAACCGAATCGTCTGAATGGTAGTATGCGTCATAATCGTCTCGGCTAATCCCCCTTTGGTTTCTCCCAACATCAGTAACAGTGGCGGCTGACCCGTGGTGACGCTATCAGCCTGCACCGTAGCGATGGCCGACTGAATCGTCGTCAGATCAGTTTTGGTTAATTCCCGATCCTGCGGTGTGCCAGTTGCTAAATACTCTTGCCGACTGGCAAACACTGGCTGATACGACGCGATAAAACTCAAGGCTAATAAACCAGCCAAACTCAAACTCGTCCAGCGTTTTAATTTTAGTTGACTGCTCAACCATTGCCACAACGTCATC
>CAYYTZ010000110.1:3360-4123 GCA_964474735.1 uncultured Gammaproteobacteria bacterium
GTTGGCAAAATATACCGTGGGTACGGATTAATCCAGGCCGCAAACAGCAACACGACAACCGCTATCCAACTACTGAACAAATAAAATAGCGGTCGCTGATGTTTCCACAAGTAAATCAAACCAACGACGATCGACAACAAAAACAACGGCCAGACACTGAACTGTTTCGCCACCGACCAATACTGATTCAAGCCACCCACGCCGGGCTTGAACTTCCCCTGGTTATTCCACAGGTTTGATACACTAAACGACTGAATATGATCAATATTCGAAGTGATGGCAATTGTGGTGATATCCTTTTCTCGAAACACTTCCTTATGTTGCGTAATCTGCGCCGCCTGCCACAAAAACGGACTGTACATGATTAACGCGCCAACACTAAAGGCGAGCCATTTGCCACGCAGACCATACAGCACTAACGGAATAATTAAGATGAAATTGGTTTCACGAATCGCCACGCTATAACCAAACAAAACTCCGGCCAACGCTAACCAATACCATTGTTTCGTTTTGATCACCAAAAATGCGGCCACCAAAAAAAACAGTAAGGCTGGAATTTCTCGCATCGGCTGGGCCACGCTATAGGTAAAGAATAATGTACTGCCCAGCACAATGCAGGCAGCGCCAATGCCTAATACTCTTTTCCACGGCGCGCTGGCTGGCAGTAACCACACGGCACCCAGATACGTGGCAATCACTACGGCGACTGCTGTGAGTGGCACAACCAGATACAGAGCCAGAGCATTGCCCGTGGCTTTGACGG
>CAYYTZ010000111.1:0-4091 GCA_964474735.1 uncultured Gammaproteobacteria bacterium
TTCCGCAGCAAGAAAAAAATACTTCTCGAGACCATGACTAAATCCAACTAGTTGAATACTACACTTCAATAACAACTGGCAAAATCATTGGCCGACGTTGCGTTTTTTGGAAGAGGAATTGCCCAATGTCGTCACGTAATTTATTTTTTAGCCACATGGGGTTAGCTGCGGCACTTTGTTCTGGATGTTTATTCGTGCAAATTTTCTTCACTTTATCACGTGCTTCATCAATGAGGTGTTTGGCATCTTTCATATACACAAAGCCACGAGAAATAATGTCTGGATTACCAATCAGCTGTCCGGTTTGTGTTTTAATTGTAACAATGATTACAAACATGCCGTCTTCACTCATTAATTGCCGATCACGCAAAACTACCTCTTGTACATCCCCCACCCCTAAACCATCTACCATCACATAATCGGTTGGAATTTTTTCTTTAGTTAAACGCCCTTCACCGCCAGAAAATTCCATAATCTGACCATTGGTTGCAACAAATACATTACTCTCCGGCCACTTCAATTCCAAAGCTACATCTTTTGATGCTTCCAGTAAACAACGATTGCCTTCGACTGGAATAATATATTTTGGATTCAATAAACGGTATAACAATTTTAAATCTTCAGCTTTGGCATGACCACCGGCATGAACATCCATCATTTCGTAATGAATTACCCGAGCACCCTCTTTAAGTAAAGTATCTTTTAACCGCTGAACGGTTCGTTCGTTGCCCGGAATCACAGAAGAAGAGAAAATAATAGTATCGCCTTTTTGAATGCGGAAAAAACGATGCTCGCGCGTAGCAATCCGCATTAAAGCGGCATTACTTTCACCTTGCGCACCGGTACACATTACTGTGACTTTATCGTCAGGCAACCGCACCGCTTCTTGCGGAGAAATTAGAGTTTTAGAATTAACCGTTAAATAGCCCAGTTCTTTAGCAATTTCAATATTACTCTTCATACTGAACCCTTCAATTACCACCTTACGACCATATTTTTCTGACACCCAAATTACTTGCTGCAAACGATTAAGCAAAGAAGCAAATGTTCCCACAATAACTCGGCCTTTGGCCTTACGAAAAATATCATCAAGAGTAAAACCAATTACACTTTCGGAAATCTGGTGTCCGGGTGATGGAGCATTGGTGGAATCCGACATCAATGCCAACACGCCTTGTTGTCCCAGAATAGCAATTTTGGCAAAGTCTGTGACTTCATCCATGATCGGCATTAAATCGAATTTGAAATCTCCGGTATGTACTAATATTCCTTCCGGCGTATGAACAATCATACCAACGCAATCCGGAATATTGTGGTTAACTCGGAAAAATTCAACTGTAAAAACTCCCAATTGCAGCGGTTTTTCTACAATAATTTCTCGCAAATCGATGCGGCCTTTGTCCGGAAAATCTTCCTGCCGCTTCATGATTATGCCGTTAGTCAGTTTGGTACCGTAAATTGGTGGATGGTGTAATACCGGAGAAATATGCGGGATGCCACCAATATGGTCGTAGTGACCATGAGTAATTAAGATGGCTTTAACATCCTGCTCGCGACCCTTGAGGTATGACACATTAGGAATAATGTAGTCGATACCAGGCTGATCTTCTTCGGGAAATTGTAGACCGCAGTCGATTAAAATAATATCGTGACCATATTCAATCATGGTCATGTTGCGACCGACTTCTTCGGCTCCGCCAACAATAGCCACGCGTAGTTTATGGTTGCCTAGACCGATGGCTTGCGGTCGGGCAATTGGTTGATGAACTATCCGCTGGCCACCATTAAACTTGTTGACAGTGCGCTGAATAGTACGGGCTTTCCGTTTAAACGGTGAGCCCTGTCCGTGGGACTGATTTTGCATCATAACGTAACTTAATTTTTAACCCGATTGGTTTTAATATGCCAATTTACTACATCGGCAAACCGATCGGACGGTAATGAAATATATTGAGATTGAACGCCTTTAATGTCTTTTGAAATAACGTAGGTATAATAAGGGTTGTATAAAAAGATCGCTGGGATTTCTTCGGCCAAAATATTTTGAAAGTGAAAATATTTTAAACGACGCTGTTCTTCATCACTGGTTTTACGGGCCGTTTCTAACAAATCATCAATGTTCTTCTGGTAAAATACTGCCAGCGCTAAACCGGGGTGCTCCATCTGCGATGAATGCCAGAAGGCATATGGGTCCGGATCAGTTCCAACAATTTCTCCGAACAGTAGAGCCTCGTAATCACGCGGTTTAATGATTTGTTCCTGAATATCGGCTGGCTCGTAGACGTTAACATTAACCTTAATTCCCATTTTTGTCCAGTTGTCTTGCAATACAGCTAGAGTATTTAAAAATTCTTCTTGATTGACAGTGGCAATACTAAATTCTAAAACGGCGTCATCTTTTTTGCGATACTGCTCCCCTTCTGGAATAACCCAGCCAGCATCATCTAAAATTTGTTTGCCTTTTTCTAAATCGAAACCATATTTTTCCACATCGGCATTATAGCCAATATAACCGGGCAAAATTGGAGTATAAATTAGTTCACCCTCACCGTACAGAGCTTGATTAATAATAGTTTGCCGATCAACTCCCCAAATCAGCGCCTGCCGCACGGCATCGACAGCTAAAATATCGGAGTGTTCCTGATTAAAAAATATTCCGGTGTATTGCGGTAACTGTAATCGTTGATATTGTAAGCCACGGCCTTGCTCTTGTAGGGAAACTTTCTGCTCACTGGTAATAAAAGCCAAACCATTAACATCACCGCGTTGCGCCGCACTTACTGCCGAATCCAATTCTTGATAAAAACTAAACGATATTCGTTCTAAATATGGTTTTTGGCCATAGTAGCCGGCATAGGGCACCAATTGATAGCTCTTCATAATGCCAGCGCTGTCCTTTTCTAGGGCATCAAACATAAACGGCCCAGAACCAACCGGCCGAGTATTATATTCAGATAGAGTTATATTTTGTGGTGAAACTTTATAGGCATCAAACCAAATATGTTCGGGCAAAATGCCAAAAGTCAAACTCGATAAAAACGGGGCAAAGGGTTCGGTTAAAGTAAGGGTTAAAGTATAGTCATCAATCTTTTTAACCTCAACTCCGCGCATGCTTGGTTCGAGTGGACTTTGCCAATTAGGATCTTGCATCGCTTGAATAGTATAAATAACATCATTGGCAGTGAGTGGTTGACCATCGTGCCAAGTGGCATCGCGTCGAATATAAAAGGTATAGGTCAATTGATCTTCGGAAATTTCGTAATCACTGACTAAATCTTTTTCCAAAGTTTGATCTTTGGTGCGCCGGAACATACCGGAAAAAATCAAACGCGATAAATCCATGTCCACATCATTGGTTTGCGCCAATATTGGATTGATATAGTTGGGATGACCCACCAATGCTTCGGTATATTCACCGCCCACAGCCGGCACCACATGAGTTCTGGACAAATAAGCATAGCCACCGACAAACAACAAACAAACCAACAGCGCTGCCCAAGAAATTTTAAGCGTTAAGCGCTCCTTGGTAGACAGTATCTGACTGACATAACGGAGTTGAGCCCAATTTGGGAATGAGCGTTTCCGCACGCCCAGCACTAAACGCGATGGATCTTTATCTGGCATAAAGCAAAATATTTCTAAAGTAAAGGTAAAAAATGTTATTAGTTATTGTTATTGAGCTAAAAACGAGCCGAAGCTCAAGCCCAAAAACAGCACTGAAAGCACAATAGTTGCATTGAAAATGACTTTTTCCGGACCACGACGAGTGGTAAATACACTATCTCCACCGCCAAAACTAGAGCCTAAACCGACCCCTTTTTGCTGCAATAAAATGGTAGTCACCATAAAGACGACAACGACAATTTGGGCAATGGAAAGAATGATTTGAATATTCATAAATAACGAGGCCTATCGTACCGTACTGGGGAGGATTTGTCAATGTGAGCATATTCAATGTGAGCATATTCAACCAACCCTGCAGTTCTCTACTACAGACTAAATATAATCTGCACTAGGGAACTGGCTCAGAGGTATATATAGACCTCACATCCTCAATCCGCACTAGAAATGGTATACTGTCAGTGTGAGGA
>CAYYTZ010000112.1:0-4055 GCA_964474735.1 uncultured Gammaproteobacteria bacterium
CCGCGCCGACTATTTATTCGGCAACCAATAGCATAAGAAGATTCGGTTGGGAAAATTGCTGTTCTGCCTTGCCGCAATGCCACTAGCACAGCCGTGCGCTGTTGGCGGTTAATTATCATACAACAAAACTTACTAATTTATTTGGAACATAGATGGTTCTGCGAATCGTTTTGCCGACCAAATATATTTGGATTTTGCTACTGGCTTGGGCTCGAGCAATAATATCGGCTTCACTAATATTTTTTGCCAATGTTAATTGATCGCGCACTTTTCCGTTAATCTGCACTACAACCGTTATTGTGTCGGCGGCTATTTTTGTTACATCAAAGGTTGGCCACGGTTGTTCCCAAACACCGGCGCCATGACCAAGTGATTGCCAAACTTCCGCAGTCAAGTGAGGGGCAAATGGAGCCAACAATATTAACAGCTGTTCAAACGCGCTTTGCGGAATGTGATCAAGTTCACTAAGATGATTAGCATATATCATCATTTGCGAGATGGCGGTATTAAACCTAAACTGGTCAATGTGTTCAGTCACAAGTTTTGTAGTACCATGTAAGATACGTTCGGTTGACGGGCTCAGCGCAAGATCATTTACAACGTTTCCGGTTAAGCGATAAACCCGATCAAGAAAACGATAAACTCCACGAATACTATCTGGCTGCCAGGGTTTAACATCTTCAAACGGCCCCATAAACATTTCGTATAAACGCATGGTGTCTGCGCCAAATTCGCTCACAATATCATCCGGATTTACCACATTTCCCAGGGATTTGCTCATTTTTTGATGGTCTGAACCTAATATCATACCTTGATTGCGCAGGGCAGCAAAAGGTTCACGGCCAATCGTTTGAGGAATGTGACCAAAATCTTGGAGGGCTTTATAAAAAAATCGCGCGTAGAGCAAATGAAGCACAGCATGTTCCGCGCCGCCGACATATAAATCTACCGGTAACCACTGGTTTAATTTTTCCGGATCAGCAAAACGTTCGGTGTTGTGTGGATCACAGTAGCGCAAAAAATACCAAGACGAACAGACAAAGGTATCCATCGTATCGATTTCGAAATGCCAGCCCGGCCCGTACAACTTTTCGGCCAGTTGTTTATAGGCGACTGAACTGCCTAAAGGTGAGGTGCCTTTGGGCGTGTAATCAACATCGGTTGGCAATAACAACGGCAAATGCTCTGGTTTCATGGCATGCGCTTGGCCTTGCGGATCATATACTATTGGAATTGGTGCGCCCCAGTAGCGTTGACGAGAAATTAGCCAATCGCGCAATTTATAATTAGTCACCCGCTTGCCCCAACCTTTTTCTTCAAGATAATCCATTATCTTTATTGTGGCGGCATGGATAGCTAAACCATTTAAAAAATCACTATTCACCATGGTGCCTTGATCTTCCTGGACTTGTTCAATTTTTGTAATTGGTGAAGTATCATTATCTTTCCCCACCACCACTCGGATTACAGCAACGCCCATAGTTTGGGCAAACTCAAAATCCCGTTGATCATGGCCCGGCACACCAACCACTGCGCCGGTACCGACTGAAGCTAAAACAAAGTCCGAAACGTAAACGGGTAATTTTTTATTATTTAGTTTGTTAATAACATACCAGCCGGTAAAAACGCCAGTTTTCTTTTTACCTTCGGATATGCGCTCTAATTCGGTCTTTTTGCTGGTTTGTTGAACATAGGCTTGCACCTCGGCCTGGCGCGGAAATTCCGCTAGATTGGTCTGAACAAACTTACTATCGGGCGCCAACACCACAAAAGTGGCACCAAAATTAGTGTCTGGCCGCGTGGTGAAGACCGTAATAAACTGATCAGAATTTTCTAACGGATAGTTAATGTTGATGCCAACGCTTTTACCGATCCAATTGCGCTGCATTATTTTAATGGGCTCCGGCCAAGTTATTCCGGATAAATCGTTTAATAATTGGTCGGCATAATCTGTAATCTTCAAAAACCATTGCTCTAAATCTTTTTGAATCACCTCATCTTTACTGCGCTCACATTTACCGTCGACCACTTGCTCATTAGCTAAAACCGTTTGACAACTGTTACACCAATTTACTTTAGCTTTTTTTCGATAGGCTAAGCCGTGTTTAAACATTTCCAAAAATATCCATTGCGTCCAGCGATAATATTCCGGCGCCGATGTATCAACTTCACGCTGCCAATCGTAACTAAAACCCAACGCGTTAATTTGACGAATAAAGGTTTTAATATTTTGGTGCGTCGATGTATTGGGATGAACGCCAGTTTTTATGGCATAATTTTCGGCCGGTAGGCCAAAAGCATCCCAACCCATCGGATGTAGCACGTTAAATCCACGCATGCGTCTGTAGCGCGAAACAATATCTGTGGCGGTATAACCTTCTGGATGTCCAACGTGCAGCCCCTGAGCCGATGGATAGGGAAACATATCCAAACAATAATATTTTGGTTTGGCCGAGGCATCAGCTGCGCCAAAAGACTGCTGTTCCCGCCAAATCTGCTGCCATTTTGGTTCGATTATACTTGGCTGATATGGAATTGCGTTATTCGACATATCGGCTATTGTAGACTATCCGTGGGTTGACAGCAATAGTCAAAAATGGTAGTCTGTGCCGCGTGTCTATGCGACTAAAACAACTTGTTGTCCTAGCGCTAATCTACCTTTTAAAATTGGTGGCGTGGCTGGCTCGTATCGTCGGTTTTTGCTTAGTGTTGTTAGCTCGGCCGTTTGTCATGCTGGGCGGCTGGATACTACGACCACTAGTACTAACAATCTACCGACAATATCTTAAGGTACTTACTCGCCTGAAGCGATCAGCCTTTATGCAAAATAAGGTTTTATTTATTTTTGGCAACAAGTACTTTATTCATGTTATTGTTTCAATTATTACCATCTTTGTGGCTAGTACCAATTTATTGCAGGCCAAAGAATTAAAACAAGATGAAGTTTTTGCAAAAAATTCAGCGCTCTATGAGATTGTTAATCCAGATGGTGGAATAAACGATAATATTATTGAAACTGGTTTGCCGGCGCAAGGTTCAAGTTCTGTTTCATATATCGCCACTGATGGAAATATGGTGGCTACTATTCCAAATCTTGACCCGGCAGCGGAATCACCCCGCACCATCGGCGACCAACTAGCCACCGCGGAAAATACCACCGCTTTAGTTAGCAGTTCTGTGATAGAAACTAAATTTGGTGTCCGTTCTGGTATTTCTGAATATAAGGTAAAAAATGGTGATACGGTTGGTGAAATCGCGCAACGGTTTGGTATAACGGTAAGCACTCTATTGTGGGCAAATAATTTAACCAGTTCCAGTTATATTAAACCGGGTGATACATTAAAAATTTTACCGTCATCTGGTATTAGTTATACGGTAGTCGATGGCGATACCCTGGAAAAAATTATCGAAAAATATAAAGGAAATTTAGAAGAAACCATTAAGGTAAATGATATTGGTGAGGATCATGCAATTCCAGTTGGAACGGAAATCGTTGTAGTTGACGGTACTCCACCACCGCCACCCCCACCGCCCGTGCAACGTTACTATCCTAGTTATGGTTCAACTGACGGCCAGTTCCGCAATGATAACTACACTCCAGTTATTACTGGCCAAAAGTTAAATTGGCCGGCAGGTTGCCATAGTACCCCTACCACCTATTGGGGTCACGGCTTAGCTCGCGACATTCCTTGTCCAATTGGTACTCCAATTTATGCTGCCGAATCTGGTACTGTTTATATTAGAAATTCTGGTTGTGCACCTTCTTCTTGGTCCTGCGGCGGCGGTTATGGAAATTACATGGATGTTGTTCATGGTGGTGGTATGACTACACGATATGCCCATTTATCAGCCTTTAATATTACTAGCGGCCAATCGGTTAGCCGTGGTCAAGTGATTGGTTTTATTGGCAGTACCGGACGTTCAACCGGACCGCATTTGCACTTTGAAGTAATGATTAACGGCGTAAAACAAGAGCCGCTGTATTATATTCAATAGATACACCTCGGGTACAGCCTTCACAAACACGACTCCGCTCACCTGCGCGTGCTCGCTTC